>NZ_JBAURZ010000041.1:0-6567 GCF_049581445.1 Paraburkholderia sp.
ATGCCGCACCGAGGGCAGCAGCGCGCCTGCGCGCAGCGACTGCGCCTCGATGGCGCGCGCAAAACCCAGCACGAGCTGCTCGACAAGCGTCGGCGCACGGCGGCGGTCGCGTTCCAGTTCAAGTTCGATCATGGCGGCAGACGCAATCAGGCAAATGGAACTCGGATTCGGTAAAGGCGCCAACCCGGCGCAAAGAGTGACCGAACGATAACGCTGGAAATCATCAAAAACCAGCACAGTTGAGTCTACTTCACCTGCACAGTTAGCAGCGCAGTTCATCAACTGTTTATGTCCGCCATTTAGCCCCGTTCGTTACAGTTTCGCCATGCCCCAAAGGAAGTCCCTTGGGGGACCACTTCGAGGAGAACCCATGACTTCGCGCCCCGTCATCGACGATATGTCGTCATTCTGGATGCCGTTCACCGCCAACCGCCAGTTCAAGACTGCGCCGCGCCTGCTGGAATCGGCCAAGGGCATGTATTACCGTTCAACGGACGGGCGCGAGGTGCTCGATAGCTGCGCCGGCCTTTGGTGTGTGAACGCCGGGCATTGCCGTGACGAGATCGTCGCCGCGATCACCCAGCAGGTCTCCACGCTCGATTTCGCACCCACCTTCCAGATGGGCCACCCGCTCGCCTTCGAAGCGGCCAGCAAAGTGGCCGAAATGATGCCGGCCGGGCTCGACCGTATCTTCTTCACGAACTCGGGTTCGGAATCGGTGGATACGGCGCTAAAGATCGCACTCGCCTATCACCGCGCCCGTGGCGAAGGCCAGCGCACGCGTCTGATCGGCCGCGAGCGCGGCTATCACGGGGTCGGCTTTGGCGGCATTTCGGTGGGCGGCATTGCGCCGAACCGCAAGACCTTCTCGGGTGCTTTGTTGCCGGCGGTCGATCACCTGCCCCACACTCACAACCTCGAACACAACGCGTTTTCGAAGGGCCAGCCGGCTTGGGGCGCGCACCTTGCCGACGAACTCGAGCGGATCGTGACACTGCACGACGCATCGACCATCGCCGCCGTGATCGTCGAACCGTTGGCCGGCTCGACGGGCGTGCTGGTGCCACCGCAGGGCTATCTGCAGAAACTGCGCGAGATCTGCACGAAGCACGGCATCCTGCTGATTTTCGACGAAGTGATTACCGGCTTTGGACGCCTCGGCAAAGCGACCGCCAGCGAATATTTCGGCGTTACCCCGGACCTGCTGACGATGGCCAAAGCCATCAACAACGCAGCGATTCCGATGGGCGCGGTGGCGGCAAGCCGCACGGTCCACGACACGATCGTCAACAGCGGTGCGCAAGGCACCATCGAGCTTTTCCACGGCTACACGTATTCGGCGCACCCCGTCGCCGCTGCGGCTGCAATCGCCACGTTGGACTTGTATCGCCGCGACGATCTGTTTGGACGGGCCGCGTCGCTCGCTCCGGCGTTCGAAACGGCTGCCCATGCGTTGCGCGATGCGAAGCATGTGAAGGACATCCGCAATCTCGGCCTGATCGCCGGCATCGAACTGGAACCGCGCGACGGCGCCCCGGGTGCGCGTGCCTATGAGGCTTTCGTTAAATGCTTCGAGGCCGGACTGCTGGTCCGCTTTACCGGCGATATCCTCGCGTTCTCGCCGCCGTTGATCATCAACGAAGAGCAGATCCAGCACATCTTCAAGACCGTGCGTGGCGTGTTGGCTACGGTGCAGTAAAGACCCTCGTAAGAAGATGCGGGTGGCGGTGGCATGCAGCCCCGCCGCCTCGCCTCGATCGCCTAAACTGGTTTCGCGGTAAGGGTGTCGAAGTACAGTTTGAGAAAACCTTTCACGTCCACGTCGACGCACACATCCTGCTTGCTAAAGCCGTCCCAGTCGCGCGCGGGCACGCCCATCGCCTCCGGCTTCTGAATGGTCTGCCCTCTGGCAAGACCTTCAACCGCGACCCGCACTGCGCCGCGCCGCACCTGGTAAAGCTGCGGCGCCACCAGATAAGCCACCGCCGACGAATCGTGCACGTAGATGCCGTGCACACCGGAGCTGTCGCGGTGAAACTGCTCGTAGAGACGCGACACGTCCCAGATAAACTGGCCATCCTCGCCGCCGTGCTGGCGGATGCTGTCGAGGTACGCGGTGCTCATCACCGCCTTTTGCGTGACATCCAGACCGGCCGCCGTGACCTTCCATTTCGCCGTCAACACCTGATCGGCGGCGTGCGGGTCCGCGGAGATGTTCGCCTCCGCGCAGGGCGTGACGTTGCCCAACACACCGTTCATTCCGAACGCGCCGCCCATGATGATCACCTGTTTGACCAGCTGCTGGATCTCCGGGTCCTCCTGCAAGGCGAGCGCGAGATTCGTCAGCGGCCCCACAGCGATCAGGTTGATTTCGTGCGGATGCTGCCGGATCGAGTCGATGATGAAGCGATGCGCAGGCCGCGCATCGAGACGCGCTTTGCCGTCGTCGGCTAGTGCAGGCAGTTCGATATCGCCCAACCCGTTGTGGCCGTGGATATGCGGAATCGGCGGCGGTGCCGTGCCTTGCAGCGGCCCTGCTGCGCCTCTTGCGACCGCTACCGTTGGGGCCGCAAAGCGCTCGACGAGGTACACCGCGTTGCGTGTCGTGGTCTCGATCGTCGCGTTGCCGAATACGGAGGTCACGCCAATCAGTTCGATCTCCGGGTGACGGGTCTGGAAAACCAGCGCCATCGCGTCATCGACGCCAGGGTCCGTGTCGAAAATTACCTTATGCATGATGATGTGAACTCACGTGATGTAGCGATGAAAAGCCTCTGCGCGATGGGTAATCGCAGCGAGACGCGCCTCTAGACAGAGGGCGCGTCTTTCGGCTCCAGATAGAACGCGCCGGGCAAAAGCGCCGCGGCGCTGGTCACTTCCACTTCGCCCGTCAGGTTGCTCAGCACGACTTCAAGCGCGGGTGTGCCCAGTTCGATCATCACCTGACGGCACGCCCCGCACGGGGCAATCGGCCCCTCAGTTTGACCGATTACCGCCAGAGTCTTGAACTGCCCCGGCCTGTAACCCGCGGCGACCGCAGCAAAAAACGCTGTGCGTTCCGCGCAATTGCACAGACCGTATGACGCATTCTCGACGTTGCAGCCGTGAAAAACCTTGCCGTCTTTCGTTTCGAGCGCGGCGCCGACCAGGAAGCGCGAGTACGGCGCGTACGCGCGCTCACGTGCCTCGCGGGCTGCGTCGATCAGTTGTTCATGTTGCATGGTTTCTCCGCATGAGGATCAGGAGCAGGATGACAGGTACGCGGTCTCATTCGACCAGACCGTAGACCGTGGCCGGTATGGCCGCAGCGCTCGCGTCCAGCGCGAAGGTCGGGCGGAGTTCACTGACGGCCTGCTCCGCCGCTTGCCGGTCACGCGCATGAATCAGAGCGAGGGGCTCACCCTTCTCGACGTA
Organism: Paraburkholderia sp.; assembly: GCF_049581445.1. Lineage (GTDB taxonomy): Bacteria > Pseudomonadota > Gammaproteobacteria > Burkholderiales > Burkholderiaceae > Paraburkholderia. The sequence goes on from NZ_JBAURZ010000041.1 coordinate 3,415, forward strand.
TTGTCCGAGTTCGACGCAGTCTGTCAAACCGACCTGGTAATCGATCAAGTCTTCCGGACGATGCCGCCCACCGCCCAGACTAACCACCGCCAGCCCCAGTGCACGGCAATTGATGTGCGTCACAAAGCCCGCTTCGCGCGCCGCGACCGGCAGCACCACTGGCGCACGTCCCAGGTGACGCTCGGGCGCGTCAAGCAGATCACGCGGTCCACCTAGCGCGCTGATCATCATCGCAAAGCGCTCGGCGGCCGCGCCGGAGTCGAGCGCGCTTTCGAGCTTGCTGCGCGCCTGTGCCTGATCGTCCGCAAGACCGCCTGACATCAGCATTTGTGTGGCCAACGCGAGCGTGACGTCATGGAGCCGGCGCGGCCGTCGTGTCGGTTGCGTCAGATAGTCGATGGCGCAACGAATCTCCAGCGCATTACCGGCACAGGCCGCCAGAGGCTGATTCATGTCGGTCAGCACGGCGGCGGTTTTCAGACCCGCACCGTTGCCCACGTCGACGATGCTGCGGGCGAGTCTCAGCGACTCTTCGTACGTTGGCATAAACGCGCCCGAGCCGACCTTAATATCCATCGTCAGTGCGCCGAGACTCGCCGCCAGCTTTTTCGACAGGATCGACGCCGTAATCATGGCGACCGATTCCACCGTGGCGGTCACGTCGCGAATCGCGTAGATGCGCCTGTCCGCCGGCGCGAGTTGCGCCGTCTGTCCAATGATCGCCACACCAACTTCACGGACGATCCGCTGGAACAAGGAAGTATCCGGTGTCACGTTGTAGTCGGGGATCGAAGCGAGTTTGTCGAGCGTGCCGCCGGTGTGGCCCAGGCCGCGCCCGGAAATCATCGGCACGAAGCCGCCGCATGCGGCAACCATTGGACCCAGCAGCAACGAGGTCAGATCGCCGACACCACCCGTCGAATGCTTGTCGATGACCGGCCCCGGTAAGTCGAACGCCTGCCAGTTCAACACCTGTCCCGAATCGCGTTGCGCCAGCGTCAAGGCGACGCACTCGTCAAGGCTCATATCATTGAAGTACACCGCCATCGCGAACGCGGCGACCTGGCTGTCGGTGACGCTACCGTCCACGACTCCGCGAACGAACTCGGCGATTTCGTTTGCCTCCAGCTCCTCCTTATCGCGCTTCTTGCGGATGATTTCCTGTGTCAGGGACATGACGGTTCGCCCAACGAAAGGTAGGAATCCACATCACCTTGGCAGAAAGCCATTGTGTCTGCCAAAACGTATGCGCTCGATCCGGACCGGTTCATGTCGTGACAACGTTCAATGAAGGGTTAGGAATATGCCGGCAATTGCCGCGCTCATCAGATTAGACAACGTGGCAGCCGCCACAACGCGCAAACCGTAGCGCGCGACCTCCGAGCGGCGTTCCGGCGCGACCGCACTGAATCCGCCTGTCAGAATCGCGATCGACGAAAAATTCGCAAAGCCGCACAACGCAAATGACACAATGGCCAGCGTCCTGGGATCGAGCACCTGCAGGCCAGCTGCCGCCACCGCTTGCGCGCCCTTCAGATACGGCGAGAGATCGGCATACGCAACGAACTCATTGAGGATCATCTTCTCGCCGATAAAATTGCCGGCAATTGACGCGTCGTGCCACGGCACGCCGATCAACCATGCAAGCGGCGCGAACACCCAGCCGAGAATGCTTTGCAGCGTGATCTGCGGCTCGCCGAACCAGCCGGCAACACCACTGACCGCCGCATTTAACAGTGCGATCAGCCCAATGAAGGCAATCAGCATCGCTCCTACGTTGATGGCGATTTTCAGGCCAATCGAAGCACCGGACGCCGCGGCTTCGATAATATTAGGCGAGCGCTTTTCGTCGAAGTTGAGTCCATCGGGAATCACCGTGCCTGGCTCGGTGCTCGGGAAGATCACCTTCGCGAACAGCAAGCCGCCCGGGATAGCCATGAACGAGGCAGCCAGCAGATACTCCAGGTTCACGCCCAGTCCCGCATACCCCGCCAGCACGGAACCGGCCACGGAGGCCATCCCGCTCGACATGACCGCAAACAGTTCGGCACTGGTCATTTGCCTGGCAAAGGGTTTGACGAACGCCGGCATTTCACTCTGGCCAAGAAAGATCGTCGCGACAGCGGAGCAGGCTTCGACACGGCTCACGCCAAGCAGCTTTTCGAAGGTAATGCCCAGCAGATGGATGATCCACTTCATCACGCCGATGTGATACAGCACGGCAATCAACGCGGTGACGAAGATGATCATCGGCAGCACGCGCAGTGCGAATACAAAACCGCCGCCACCGAATAGTTGAAACATCTTGGGATCGACGAGTCCGCCGAACATAAACGACACTCCACGATCGCCCATCTGCAGCACGTTGTTGACGCCGCGCGCGGCGGAGGCGAGCGCGGCGCTGCCGAGCGGCACAAAAAGCACCAATGCCCCAATCGCGATCTGCGCGATCAAGGCGGGAATTAAGGTACGCAAACGGATACCGCGGCGATTGGTGGAAAGGAGAAAAGCAATCAGCAACAGCAAAACGATGCCAAACAGACTGCGTACGATATCCACTATGTACTCGCTCTATAGGGAGGGTTGGCTGCGGGGAAGAGTGAAGCTTGCCGGCCGCTGGAAAGCAGCGACGGCTTAAGCGAAGGCACGCCAGGAATCCGGCGTGTTGGGTGCATGAGCATGGCGCGAACGGCAGACGTTCATTCGCATACCTATCTTCCTCCTGTCTCTTTTGTTGATTTTACTTTGGCGGTTAGGCCCAGCATGAACGCGGCGTGCAACAGGCCCGCTGTTGGTCCGGTTTTCAGTGTGGCACTATGGATCAGCTTATGCGTTCGCGTCAAATGCAGGACGCATCAGCGCATTCAATCCCGACCTTTCGGTCAGGTTATAGAAGAACAAAAAAATAAAGTAAAAAGTATTTTGCTGGGGCGGCGTTTCTACGCAAGCGAACGGCAAGCGCGACATGCGCTTGCGAGCGGATTTCCGCGAAACAAAACAGGCTGGCGGCGGCGTTGCACCGCCGCCCCTGCTAACAGCATCCGTTAATGATGCGAGCGTGCCGCCCGCGTGTGAGCCGCCTTTTTCGCTGCGGCCGACCGGCCCGCGGCGCCCTTCGTCGCAGCAGCCTTCTTCGCAACAGCAGAACGGCTC
>NZ_JBAURZ010000042.1:0-3279 GCF_049581445.1 Paraburkholderia sp.
GCCGCGATCCGCGCGATGCACGAATACCCGAAACGCGCGTGGACCGTTGCTGAGCTCGCGAAGGAGGCCGCGCTCTCGCGCTCGACCTTTTTCGAGCGCTTCAGCCGCACGGTCGGCGTCGCGCCGATGGAATATCTGCTTGCCTGGCGCATGGCACTCGCGAAGGACCTGCTGCGTCGCAATGAAGGGCGCATCGCTGAAATCGCGCAGCGCGTCGGCTACAGTTCAGCCAGCACCTTCAGCGTCGCCTTCACGCGGCACGTCGGGCGGCCGCCCACGCAGTATGCGCGCGAGGAGCAGTCGGTCGCGAGCGGCAGATGAACTGGCTCAATGGCCTTTTCTCAGATCTGGACGCGCGTCCCCGGCTCAATCACGTAAGAACGTCCGCGCGGGCCGAAGGAAAAACGGTGATGGAAAGTACCCAGTCAAGATTGGTTTGTTTTAATTGATAAATCAAGCTCAACATCCCAGAATTTCATCTCAAATCCATGTACGTTAACCTCCTTAAAGCTTTCGCATGTAGTGATACTACTTCCATAGAAAAAATTAGCGGTCCGCCGTTTAACATAAGAAGCGTTGGGCGAACTGCACGCGTGAACAATATATCCATTATCTTTTGCTATCAAATAATCAACCTGTTCCCCCACAGCGGCCGAGGTAATAATATGGATGTCGACCTGGCCGTAATTTGGTGTCGTCCTTAGCGCGGTGCCAAAGGCATGGTCCAGGCAAATTTCCAAACCAAAGCTGATAGCGCGTTGTTTTGGGGGAGAAGCCTGCAAGGAAAATCTTCCATCCAAGATTCCGGGAACGAATACGGTTCGGTCATTATCGAGGACCTCGTGAAAATCACCACGTTTGTTGTATTTTACTTTCACCTTTCCGTCGAGCAGCACATAGGCAGTGCTCCTGCCCAGGAAGTCCACCGTCGAAAAATTAATGAGGGGCCCAGCAGCACCGCTATTGAGCAACGCCAGTTTGCTCTGAGTCGTAGGGGCCGGTATATTACCCAATGGGACAGCCAACGCCTGGCCGTGAGCAATATTCATATCCGTGGCGTACCGGGTTACAGCATTAATGGCTTTTTGCTGGCGGCTGAGCGGCTTGGGCAAACCAGTGCGGGGATCGTTTAATTCCTTGCGCAGTATAGGCTTTCGCCAGGCAACTGTGCCCGGAATCATGACAATGCCCTTATATCGATCACTCAGCTGTTCCAGTCGGGCCAGGACAGTCGCCTTTTCAGTTTCCGATATATGTCGATTATCACCCGGTTGATGGTGTCCCGCTCCCGCCGGATGAGCCAGATAATACTCAGGGACAACAAACAGGCCCATCGGCCGATCGCCAAGGCCCAAACCTAGAGTGCCGAGACGCTTGGTGATATTTTCATAAGCAACCTCAGCTGCTTTCTCCAGGCTGCCCAACCGCTGGTCTAGCGTGCACTGTTGCATCGCCTGCGTGTTCACTGCCCAGATCGCCACAATCATTGTTTTCATCGCTGCTCCATGAATCCGTCGCATTGGTATTTGACCAATCGTTGACAAACCACTCGCCCTGCGCTTGAGAACACTGCCGTTTCATTTGTCCTTTGTCCCATCCGTCGACAACATGCCAAGAAACGTTAACAGCCTTTGACCGTCGCCCTCGCCCGCCGTTAACTCGCGCAGCAAAACCGGCAATGGCTTACGTCCCCAGTCCAACGCTCGCTGGATAAGATAAGGGACAGGACTATGCGGCTCATAACGCGCAAGGTAGTCTGCGATCAACGTCAATTGCCGGTACGCGTCCTCCCTGCTTTGCGGCGCATATGAGGAAGTCGCTACCGTCGCGTGAGCGGGTGCCTCTACAGCCTCGTCGCCTTTGCCTGTTACCAAGGCAAGCGGCGGATCAGAATTCGGATGCATAGCCAGACACTCCGTCAGCACAAGTCCTGCAAGGGTCATCGTTTCCATCAGCACTGCGAAGCTCGGTGCCTCGTTGCCCAGACGCGGCGTACACCATGCGTCAAGCTGCTCGATCAGCGGCCGCGCCGTGCCAAGCGCGTCGCGCTCGAGCCGCAGGTACGCGGGTGAAGCCGCGCTGGCCGCGTCCTTTAGTGCAGCCAATGTGCGCACCGCCGCCTCTTTCTTCGAAGCTGGCACGTCTTGCCGACCGGCAGCCGTGAGCGTCGCGCGCTGCGCGCTTTGCCATTGCGCGAGTGTTCCGCGCAAACCCTCGCGCCCCTCGAAGAGTTCTGTCTGCGCCGAAAGGAGATCGGCATAAGCACCCGCGAGCCAACCAAGCGGTGCTGCGCGAAATCCGAGATCGCCGTCTCGCGGCAGCGGGTGCACGTCGTCCCAGTAGCGTTCGCACAAGCCCGCCAGCAGTTGAAAACAGTGCGGCAGCGCAAGCACCCCATAACGGTTCAGCCAGGCTTCGCCCAGCCACGCGGCGATCGTCAGATCCTTGCTGCGGGTCGACAGCACACGCCGACACCCCGCCTCCACCGCCCCCCAGTCGGCGACCTTCAGCGTGGTCTGCCAGATGCCGGCCGGCACGCTCGGGTCGTCCGCGCGGCGCGCTGTACGAATCGATTCGTACTCCGGATCGTAGATCAGCAGCACACCACATGGGTGATCGCCAGGCAGCGGCTGCAACAGCGCTTCGATGTTGAGTTCAGGCATCATCATCCGTGATCCGCCTGCGCATTGACGTCCGTTGGATAGATCACCGTCGTGGTCACGCCTCTGCCGTCATAGCTGGGTGCCGTGAAAGGAAGATCAGGAATCGCCTGTGGCGTCTTTGCGCCGCCGAAGCCCACACGCATAAACATCCTCGCGGTCTGGATCATGCCGGTACGGTCGCGCACGGGCACCGTGAACAACAGCCTTGGCGGCAGACCGGCGCTCGTGAGGTTGGCGTCTTCCGGCATCAGGTGCAGGCGCACGAGTCGCAGCAAAGCCCACGTGTCCGAGGCGCTCCAGGTGGCTGACCCGTGCTCTCCGGAAAGCGTTGGTTGCGCTGTATCGAACATCGGTTGCCACGGCGCGTCCTTGGCCCAGCGGAGGGTCAGTGAGACCGGTTGCCCCGGCCGCCAGCGCATTGCGGCCTCGCCGGAGGCCGGATAAGTGAGCGTGTCGCTGCCGCTCGCGAGCTTCCATTCGATCACCTGGTCGGCCCCCGCCTCGTCGGCGCGATCGACACGCCATTCAACGTTCAACTCCACGCCTTGCAACGTGCCATCTGCACCGCGCGCAAGCAAGGTGTCGAGCCAGGGCTTGGCACGCGCCAGTTGCGCGA
>NZ_JBAURZ010000043.1:0-3688 GCF_049581445.1 Paraburkholderia sp.
GTCGCGGCGCTCCTGAACGGCATGCCGCCGCGCGGCAATCCCAATGACCGCCCGCCTGCGCCACAAGATGCGCAGTCCACGCCAGCCACTGGAGCCGCACAGCCTGCGCCGGGCGCGGTTGCAACCGCGCCCGCTCCGCCCGCCACGGCTGACGCACCACCACAACCCCCGCAGACCACGGCAAGCTACCGGAGCATCAACGAGTTCGTCGTGACGTATCAGCACGGTATCGGCGACACGCGCTATTCGGCCATCCTGCGCCGCGAGGGACTGTTTTCGTGGAAACTCGCCGCAGTCGACCTGAACGGCTAGGCGGCGGCAGCAGCCTCCTGTTGCTCCTGTTCCTGTTTCGAGGAACAGGCAACCAGGATGCTGCACGAAATGCGATCGAGCAACGGGGTGTTGCCAGCGCCCATCCACCAGCGTGAGAGGCCGGTGCGGCAACGGTGGCCCACCACGACCAGATCCACCTGAAGATCATCGGCGAGCGTGGCGATCTCATCGATGGGGTGGCCGAAGGCAAAATGGCCCTGCGCGGTCACACCGCGCTCCGTGAGCCACTCCACCCCCTCTTGCAGAATGTCGCGGGCCGTTTTCTCGAAGCTGCCGCAGGCCACGTCGGTCAGGAGCCCCGCGCTTTGTGCGATGCTCGAACGCATGTCCACCACTGACAACAGATGCGTTTCGGCCTTCAGATCGAGCGCGAGGTCGGCACCGCAACGCAATGCCTTGCGGCCTTCGCGCGAGCCGTCGTAGCACAGCAGGATTTTCTTGTAGCTCGCCATGATGCTCTCCCTACCGCGTTGATCGCGGCTCTGTCCTGAATCATGGTGCGCCGCAATTCAGGTTGCAAGCAATGGAAAACGCTAAGTGCGTGCAACCCCACGCCAACAAGCTTGCACGCTCATGCCGCAGCGCAAAAACCGCGCCCGGATGCTGTCCCCGGTGCCGACGGATGCGCGCCAATGCCCTAGAATGAGCAGCCCCACCGGCCTTTCACGTCCTTCGGAATTCCTATCGACCTATGTCTGACGCCGCAATCGAATTCCTTGAAGTCCGCAAGCACTATGGTAATAAGACAGTCGTCGACGGCCTGTCGTTCCATGTGCGGGTCGGCGAGTGCTTCGGCCTGCTCGGCCCAAACGGCGCCGGCAAGACTACGACCCTGCGCATGCTGCTCGGCATTTCAGCGCCGGATGCAGGGACGATCCGCCTCTGCGGAGAACCGATTCCCTCCCGTTCCCGTTTTGCGCGCGCGAGAGTGGGCGTCGTGCCGCAATTCGACAATCTCGATCCAGACTTTACCGTCCGCGAAAACCTGCTGGTCTTTGGGCGTTACTTTGGTTTGAGCGCGGCCGAGACCCGCGCGATTGTGCCCTCGCTGCTCGAATTCGCCCGGCTGGAAAGCAAGGCCGATGCGCGGGTCGGCGAATTGTCCGGTGGCATGAAGCGGCGCCTAACGCTCGCCCGCGCGCTCGTCAACGACCCTGATGTCCTGATCATGGACGAACCTACGACCGGGCTCGACCCGCAGGCCAGGCATCTGATCTGGGAACGGCTACGCTCGCTGCTCGCACGCGGCAAGACCATTCTGCTGACCACCCATTTCATGGAGGAAGCGGAGCGGCTGTGTCACCGGCTATGTGTGATTGAGGAAGGGCGCAAGATTGCGGAAGGTGCGCCCAGCGAGTTGATCGCTTCGGAAATCGGCTGCGACGTGATCGAGATTTTTGGGCCGGACCCGTTCGCCTTGCGCGACGAGCTGGCGCCGCTCGTCGAACGCGCGGAGATCAGCGGCGAGACGCTCTTCTGCTACGTCGAGAACGCTGAGCCGGTTCTTGTGCGGCTCAAGCAGCGCGCGGATTTGCGCTATCTGCACCGGCCAGCCAACCTCGAAGACGTATTCCTGCGACTCACCGGCCGCGAGATGCAGGACTGACGCGGACGCTTGCCTGCTCTTTCGTCAGGCCCGTAGTCGCCCCCCGCAATGGACACCCACAGTGGACACGAACCCGCACTCATCCAAACATCGCCAGCGGCAGACCAAACACACCATGGACGCACGCACCTACGACACCGCCAGCCCAGCCGCTCCGAAGAGCGAGCCGTTTGCCGCGCTGCCCGCCAACACATACAACTGGGTCGCCGTCTGGCGGCGCAACTATCTGGTATGGCGCAAGCTGGCGCTTGCGTCGATGTTCGGCAATCTGGCCGACCCAATGATCTATCTATTTGGACTCGGTTTCGGCCTCGGGCTGATGGTCGGGCACGTCGACGGCGTGTCGTACATCGCCTTTCTCGCCGCGGGCACGGTCGCCTCGAGCGTGATGATGTCGGCCAGTTTCGAATCGACGTACTCGGGATTCTCGCGCATGCACGTACAACGCACGTGGGAGGGGATCATGCATACGCCGCTGACGCTCGGCGATATCGTGCTCGGTGAGGTGATATGGGCGGGCAGCAAGGCCATGCTGTCCGGGGTGGCGATCATGCTGGTGGCGGGTGTGCTCGGCTACGCGAGCTTTCCGTCCATGCTGCTGGCGATCCCGGTCATTGCGCTGACCGGACTCGCCTTCGCCAGCGTGGCCATGATCGTGACGGCGCTCGCGCCCTCCTACGACTTCTTCATGTTCTACCAGACGCTGGCCTTGACGCCAATGATGCTGCTCTCCGGCGTGTTCTTTCCGGTCGCGCAGTTGCCGCCCATCGCGCAGCACGTCACGCAGTTACTGCCGCTCTCTCACGCGGTGGATCTGATCCGCCCGGCGATGCTCGGGCGGCCGATCGACAGCCCGCTGCTTCACGTCGCCGTGCTGCTCGCGTACATCGTCGTACCGTTCTGCATCGCAGCGGTGCTTTTCAGGCGCCGGATGATGCGTTGAGCAGATGCCATGGGCGGGCGCGCCAGGCATCCATCCCACGCTTCAGTCTTCGTCGTCAGTCCACGGAATTTCGACGTCGGAAATGAACGCGACTGTCGCGAACGGCCCGCCCTCCTGGCGACCGATCTTGCCATCCGCACGCTGCCACTCGACACGGAACAGGTTGCCCGGATCGTCAGCGATCAGACGAACCGTGCGCACCTCGTCCGGATCGGCCTCTTCAACCGGACCGTCGAGCGAGACCAGCAGTTCCTGAGGCCACAGGCCATCGGCGGGATCGTAAATGCGATCGCCATCGGGAATCAGGGTGAACGCTTCCACGCCGATGGTCGCCGAAGCGTCGATGATCATCTTGCCCAAAGCGCGTAGCAGCGCGGTTGCGCGAGCCGAATTGGCCTGACGGATCGCGAGGTCCCCGCGCGTGAGCGCCTGTTCAAGTTTCGGATTTGTTTTTTGTTGCGCCATTCGATTTCCTGAGTCCAATCGCTCGAGTGTGTGCGGTGGGTCGCGAGGCACATGTCGCCTGTGCGCTTGCCGCTGGTGTTTTTTTCGGGCTGAATCCTACCACTGGTGGGGGTTGCAGCAGCAATTGGGCGCAAGCGTCTCGCCCGTTGCCACGCACCCCTCCGTTCCCCAGTTTAGGTCGTGATTCGACAACTGCCATCGAGAATTCATGGTCAATGCGGCAGACACCACGCATCGGTCCCTTGAACGCTCAGAAGCCGAGTGCCACGGCAAGGCCGCCCGCCACCACCCCGAAGCCGACCACCGACACCGCCACGACCGTCAGGAGACGCGGCCGGAAC
>NZ_JBAURZ010000044.1:0-20809 GCF_049581445.1 Paraburkholderia sp.
GACCGGTTTCCGGCGGCCGCAGCCAGTCGAATGCGGGCGGCGTGGCACCATCCAGCGCACGGCTCAAGGCGGCTTCGAGTTCGGCGCGGGACGTGTGTGCAAGCACAGCCATCCATGCGCGCCGCGAGGTGGAGGAGGTTGAGGCAGAGGAAGCGCTCATCGGGGTTCCTGGTGATCCGGCGAAGGGTCAATTGAAGAGTCATTTGACCATCTATTCATCTAAACGTCTAGACGTTTAGAGGTAAACTGGTTGGGTTTGCGGTACAGGACGTGATTTCATATTTCCATCACGGCTTGCGCACTACAATGCACGTCACAGTGAATATTTGAACTGAAGGGAATGACAGCACCATGACATCGAACGATACCGCCGCGCCGGGCACGCAGCTCGAACGTGGTGCGGGTGTTGCCGTGTGGCGGCAGATCGAGCAGATCCTCGCGGCCGAAATTGCGGCGAGCGGCTTCGGCGAAGACGGCCGCCTCCCGAGCGAAGGCGAACTGGCCAAACGTTTCGACGTCAACCGCCATACTGTGCGGCGCGCCATGCTCGGGTTGGCGGCGCTTGGGCTCGTCAGCGTGGAGCAGGGGCGCGGCACGTTTGTGCAACCCGGCGCCATCGACTATACGATTGGCCGCCGCACCCGTTTCACTGAAAACCTCCGCCAGCAGCATCACGCAGCAGGCGGGGCGATGCTGTCGGCGGCGCGTGTGAAGGCGGAGCCGAATGTTGCCAAGGCGTTGGGGCTGCGCGCGGGCGCGCTGGTCTACCGGATCGAATCGCTGCATGAATCGGACGGCGTGCCGCTCACCTTTGCGCGCAACTGGTATCCGGCCGCGCGTTTCGCGGACCTGCCGGAGGTACTGGAGCGCACCGGCGGCATTACCAAGGCGTTGGCGGAATTCGGCGTGGCCGACTATCTGCGCAAATGGAGCCGGATCGGCAGCGTGTTGCCCGAGCCGGAAGTGGCGCGGCGTCTGAACATCAACCGGCAGCAACCGGTGCTGTGGGTCGAGAATGTCGACGTCGATCTGGCGGGCACGCCGATCAAATATGGCGTTACGCATTTCGCGGCGGATCGCGTGCAACTGATGGTGGAACACGAAGTATGAGCGCCGCAATGGACGCCTCAGCATGGGCAGGTAACGACGAGGTTCAGTGGGCCGCCGATGCGCGTTTTGCAGTGTATTACGCGCCATCGCGCACTTCGCCGTGGTGGCATGCAGGTTGCGAATGGCTCGGTACTGACGTGGAAACGGGCGTGGCTTACACCGCGCCGCAGCCGCCCACCGTGGCTCGTCCGGTGGCCGAACTGACGCAGGCGCCGCGCCGTTATGGCTGGCACGGTACGTTGCTCGCACCCTTTCGTCTGGCTGACGGTGTCACCTCGTATGCTGTACTGAACGAGGCCCGTCGGTGGGCGGTAGATCAAGAGCCCTCCGTTCTATCCGTGGAAGCCGCGACACTGGGTGACTTCGTCGCGCTGCGTCCTGCAACGGAGGACGGCGAGTCAGGCATGCGTGCGCTGGCATCCGGCGCGCTGCGTACGCTTGACAGTTTGCGGGCTGCGCCCTCCGCCGTGGATCTGGCGCGCCGTCTCGCCGCGCCGCTGACGGAACGTCAGCGTGCCTTGCTCGTCGAATGGGGATATCCGTATGTGTTCGAGGAATTTCGTTTCCATATGACCTTATCCAGTTCACTCGACGCTGCCGATGAACGCGCCGCTCTGGTCGCCTGGTGGCAAAAACGGGTTGCCGAACTCGGTCCGCTTGTGATCGATAGTGCCGCACTTTTCGTGGAACCCGCAGCGGGTCAGCCGTTTGTGCTCTGGCAGCGTTTGCCGTTTCAGTCAGGTGAGAGGAGCAAGCCATGAACGGCCGCTTAATCTACGTAATGGGTCCGTCCGGCGCGGGCAAGGACGCACTGCTTGGTTTCGCGCGGCAGCGGGTCAGGAATGAGCCCGTGCTGTTTGCGCATCGTTACATCACGCGGCCCAGCGGCAACGGTGAGGATCACGTGGCGTTGACTGACGAAGAGTTTGCGGCCCGTTCGGCGCTCGGCCTTTTCGCGCTGGAATGGTCCAGCCATGGGCTGCGCTATGGCATTGGCATCGAACTCGATGCCTGGCTCGAGCGCGGCTGCACGGTGGTCATCAACGGATCGCGTCAGCACTTGAAGCACACGCTGGAGCGTTATCCGGCAGTGGATGTTGTGCATGTCGACGCAGCGCCGCATGTGCTCGCGGCGCGACTTGGCGCGCGGGCCCGGGAAAGCGCGGAACAGGTCGCAGCGCGCCTTGCCCGGCAGGCACCGTTCTCGCTGCCCGACGGCGTGCGTTTGACCACCATCGACAACTCTGGCGTCCTCGAAGACGCAGGCCGCGAATTCGTGGATGTCGTACGCGGCGCTGTACGGTACGGACTCTGACCAATACCCGCGTCCTTAGCCCCGCCGCGCCACCAGATCCGAGACGTTCTGCGCGGCTTGTTGTAGCGGTTCCAGGAACGCTTTCACCATCTGCCTGGCGGAATTGCGCTGCGCATTACCGCTGATATTCATCGCCGCAATCACCCGTCCTTGCCGGTTGCGAATCGGCGCGGACAGTGAAATCAGTCCACCCTCCAATTCCTGATCGACGATTGCCCAGCCCTGACGACGCACCTGGGCAATCACCTTCTTCAACTCTTCCTTGTCGGTAATGGTGCGTGCCGTGTGCGCGTACAACGGTGCGGAGTTGAGCGTCGCGTCGAGCGTCTCGTCGTCGAGCGCAGCAAGCAGCACGCGGCCCATTGACGTGCAATACGCCGGCAAGCGGCTGCCGATCGACAGGTTGATGGTCATGATCTTGTGGGTCGGCACACGCAGCACATAGACGATTTCGGTGCGATCGAGCACGGCTGCAGAGCAGCTTTCGTGGACCTGTGCCGACAGACCTTCCATGACCGGTTCGGCTAGATTCCAGAACGGCATGGAGGTCAGATAGGCGAAGCCGAGATCCAGGATCCTCGGCGTGAGACGAAACAGTCGGCCTTCCGCTTCGACATAGCCGAGCGTCTGCAAGGTCAGCAGAATACGCCGCGCGCCCGCACGCGTGAGGCCGGTGGCGGCGGCTACGTCGGTGAGCGTCTGTTCGGGTCGTTCCGCGTTGAAGGCGCGAATCACGGCCAGGCCGCGCGCGAACGACTGCACGTAGGAGTCGCCCGGTTTGTCCGGAGCGTCGGCGGCGGTGACCGGATCGTCTGGAGTCGCTTGGGGGACTTTGCTCATAAGCCTCTTCAGGAATGCATGGAATATCGGGGCTGCTGCGGCTGGATAGGGCGCGCACAAGGCGCGCAGCAGTGCCCTGCCTGCGCGAGGGCGCAGAAAGCCGTGAAGATAGCTTATGCGTTCCATTTCGCCAACCTCGCCGAATTTGTATGAGGTCAGGGCATCTGTCGCGCGGTGTGGGGTTGTGGTGGCTGAGAGCCGGCAATGCAGCAGATTTGATAGCCGCCTTCGGAGCGTGCTCACGGCATAGCTACACCAGGGTTTTGCTGGATGTAAATGCTTTCGAAAATTTGTATGATAACCCGATAACATGACGAATCGAGGCAGCATGTTCGAGAAGATCCCCGCCCGGGCATTAAGCGACACGGTTGCCCAGCAACTGCTCAAGCAGATCGACAAGGGCGCGTTTGCGCGCGGCGGCAAGCTGCCCACCGAAGCGGTGCTGGCCACACAGTTTGGCGTCAGCCGTACGGTGATTCGTGAAGCGATTTCCAGGCTGAAGAATGAGGGCGTGGTGGTGCCACGCCAGGGTAGTGGCGTGTTCATCGCGGCGCATGGCGCGATCCGGCCGTTGCGCATCGACTATGCAGAAGCGGTCGAGGCCGGTTCGGTGCTGCAGATTCTGGCGCTACGCCGGGCCATTGAAGCCGAAGTGGCCTCGGAAGCCGCGATGCGCCGCAGCGACGCGGACATGGTGTCGATCGACACCGCGCTCGCGAAGATCGACGAGGCGGTAGCCGAGGGCGACGACGGCGTTGCGCAGGACGTGGCTTTCCATCGCGCTATCGCCGGGGCGACCGGAAATCCGTATTTCCTTAAGACGCTCGCCTTCCTGAACCAGTATCTCGAGGCGGGAACCATGGTCACACGCCGCAATGAGGCGCTGCGCGAGGACTTTTCGCGTCAGGTGCGCGAAGAGCATGCGGCGATTGTCGCTGCGATTCGCGCCGGCGATCCGATGGCGGCGCGCAATGCTGCTCGCACGCATATGTACAACGCCGCACGCCGTTTGTCCGAGGCGGGCATCTGTTGAGGCCCGGCTTGCCTGGTTTTTCTCTTGGCCGTTAATCCTTGATCGTCGCGTTTGAAAGGGTTGTTGCCGTAAAAACGAAGTACCAAACGTAATGCGCTCAATCTGGAGTCAAGCATGTCCAGAAACGTCGGAGTGATAGGTCTCGGTGCCATGGGGCTGGGTGTTGCCCGCTCCTTGCTGCGGGCGGGGCTTCGGGTACACGCGTGCGATCTGCGCCGCGCCGTGCTGGACAGTTTTGCCGCGGATGGCGGAATAGCCTGCGCCAGTCCCGCTGAACTGGGCGCGCAGTGCGAGGTCGTGATCACGCTGGTGGTCAACGCAGCGCAGACGGATACGGTGCTGTTCGGCGAGCAGGGCGCGGTGGCCAGCATGAGGCCTGGCAGCGTCGTGATTGCGAGCGCAACGGTCTCCCCGGACTTCGCAATCGAACTGGGTAAGCGGGTCGAGGCAGCCGGTCTGCAGATGCTCGATGCGCCCGTGTCGGGTGGCGCGGCACGGGCGGCGTCAGGCGAAATGACCATGATGACGTCCGGTCCAGCGACGGCCTACGCCGCCTGCGAAGACGTGCTGGCGGCGATGGCCGGCAAGGTGTACCGGCTCGGCGACACGCATGGCGTGGGCTCGAAGGTGAAGATCATCAACCAGTTGCTGGCGGGCGTGCATATCGCGGCGGCTGCGGAGGCAATGGCGCTGGGCCTGCGCGAAGGCGTCGATGCCGATGCACTCTACGACGTGATCACGCATAGCGCAGGCAATTCGTGGATGTTCGAGAACCGCGTGCCGCATATTCTGAAGGGCGACTACACGCCGCTGTCGGCGGTGGACATCTTCGTCAAAGATCTGGGGCTCGTGCTCGATACCGCGCGCCGTTCGAAATTCCCGCTACCGCTATCGGCCGCGGCGCATCAGATGTTCATGATGGCGTCGGCGGCGGGCTATGGCGGCGAGGACGACTCGGCGGTGATCAAGATCTTCCCTGGCATCGATGTGCCTGTGGCGCAGTCATAACCGGAGTCAAACTGACATGACCACTGCCAGGACAGGAGCGCTGCTCGGATGCATTGCTGACGACTTCACCGGCGCGACGGATCTCGCCAACATGCTGGTGCGCGGCGGCATGCGTACCGTGCAGACCATCGGCGTGCCGCGAGGCGATGAGCCGGTGGAAGCAGACGCGCTTGTGGTTGCGATGAAATCGCGCACCATTCCGGTTGCGGATGCCATCGCGCAAGCACTCGCTGCGCTTGACTGGTTGCGTGCGCAAGGATGCCGCCAGTTCTTTTTCAAATACTGTTCGACCTTCGATTCGACCGATGCGGGCAATATCGGCCCAGTGGCGGATGCGCTGCTCGATGCGCTTTCGGATTCATTCGCTGTGGAATCCTCATTAACGTCAGAACAGCAGACTGGTGCGGATGCTTTTACGATTGCCTGTCCGGCATTTCCTGAGAACGGGCGCACGATTTATCGCGGTCACCTGTTTGTGCGGGACCTGTTGCTCAACGAATCGGGCATGGAACACCATCCCCTCACTCCCATGACCGATGCAAACCTGGTGCGTGTCTTGCAGCAGCAGACTGCATCTAAGGTTGGCTTAGTGCGCTATGACGTCCTGGCGCGCGGTGTAATGGCTGTCCATGAGGCATTCAATGCGTTGCGCCGCGACGGTGTGCGCATGGCGATCGCCGACGCCCTCAGCGACGACGATCTGTACACCCTCGGCGAGGCCTGCGCAAACCTCACGCTAATCACGGGCGGCTCGGGCATGGCACTCGGTCTGCCAGAGAACTTCCGTCGCGCGGGATTGTTGACGCAAACTGCGGACGCAGGGCAACTGCCGCCGGTCGAAGGACTCTCAGCTGTGCTTGCCGGCAGCGCGTCAAAGGCCACCAATGCTCAGGTGGCCGCGTGGCGCGAGTCGCGGCCCGCGTTCCGGATCGATCCGCTGGCGGTCGCGCGTGGCGAGTCTGTAGTCGAAGAGGCACTCGCATTTGCCCGGGAACACTTGAGCAGCGCGCAGCCGGTGCTGATCTACGCGACGGCAACACCTGAGGAGGTCAAGGTCGTGCAGCGCGAACTCGGAGCCGAGGCAGCTGGGCACCTGGTGGAAAGCACGCTCGCTTCGATCGCGCGCGGCTTGCGCGAACTGGGCGTGCGCAAGTTCGTGGTAGCGGGCGGCGAGACCTCGGGGGCGGTAGTGCAGACGCTGGGTGTCCATACGCTACGCATTGGCGCGCAAATCGATCCGGGCGTGCCGGCCACCGCAACCATCGCGAACAAAGGCGAAACGCGGTTCGCTCTTGCCCTCAAGTCTGGAAATTTCGGCAGTGTTGATTTCTTCGCCAAGGCGCTGCGCCATCTCAACGGGGCTTCAACATGACCGCGGCTGTCGTATCCGGCGACGAATCGCGGGTGCGTGAAGAAATCTGCACGATCGGCGCGAGCCTGTATCACCGCGGCTATACGGTGGGCACGGCAGGCAATATCAGCGCGCGCGTCGACGATGGCTGGCTGATCACGCCGACCGACGCGTGCCTCGGCCGGCTCGATCCCGCTTTTATTGCCAAGGTCGACGCCGATGGTCACACTGTGTCCGGCGGCCAGCCGTCGAAGACGCTGGCGCTGCATCGCGGCATCTACGCACGCAATCCGCAAACACGCGGCATTGTGCATACCCATTCGACGCATCTGGTGGCATTGAGCCTGGCGGGCGTATGGAGCGAGACGGACGTGTTGCCGCCGATCACGCCGTACTATGTGATGAAAGTTGGCCACATCCCGCTGATCCGCTATCAGCGTCCAGGCGACCCAGAGGTTGCGCAACGGATCGCCGCGCTAGCTGACAGCGTGCGCGGCGTATTACTTGAACGCCTTGGGCCGGTGCTTTGGGAGCGGTCAGTGGCCCACGCATCGTACGCACTCGAAGAACTTGAAGAGACCGCGCGCCTGTGGTTGATGACGCATCCGCGACCTGCGCCGCTTGGTGCCGATGCGCTTGAAGAATTGCGCAGCGTTTTCGGTGCGCGCTGGTAACGGTGGTGAAGGTGGTAGCACTGGCGACGCCGGTTTGATGAATAGCAGCGGCCCGAGCGCCGCGTGCAGGACGCGCACGGTGTCTTGCGATACGACGATATAAGGAGTTGTTGCGATGCCTCGCTTTGCTGCCAATCTAACGATGATGTACAACGAGCACGGGTTCCTCGAGCGTTTCGCGGCTGCGGCGCGAGACGGCTTTAAGGCGGTGGAATACCTGTTTCCTTATGATTTCCCGGCCACCGAGATCAAGGCGAGGCTCGACGGTTACGGTCTCACACAGGCACTCTTCAATGCACCGCCCGGCGACTGGGCTGCGGGTGAGCGCGGCATGGCGTCGTTGCCGGGTCGAGAGGACGAGTTTCGCCGCGCGATCGATACCGCGCTCGAATACACGCGTGTGCTCGGGAATCGCAAACTGCATGTGATGGCCGGCCTGATTGGTGCCGACCAGTCGCGCGAACGGCATCGCGAACTGTATCTTCAGAATCTTGCGTACGCGGCGCGAAATGCACAGGCGGAAGGCGTATTGATCGTGATTGAACCCATCAACACGCGCGACATGCCCGGCTACTTTCTCAACCGTCAGGATGATGCGCAGGCCATTTGCGCGGAAGTTGGCGCGCCCAATCTGAAGGTACAGTTTGACTGCTATCACTGCCAGATCATGGAAGGCGATCTAGCGATGAAACTAAAACGCGATATGGCGGGCATCGGTCATATCCAGGTCGCTGGCGTGCCGGAGCGGCATGAGCCGGATCACGGAGAACTGAATTACCCATACCTGTTCGAGCTGATCGACACATTAGGTTACGACGGCTGGATTGGCTGCGAATACTGGCCGCGTGCGGGGACTTCCGAAGGACTTGGCTGGCTCCGATCGTATTTGCAACGCAACGCCTGAGCCAATCAACCGACGAGATTTAAAATCCATCAGGACGACGAATATTATGAAAGTGCTGATCACCGGTGGTGCAGGATTTCTCGGCCAGCGTCTTGCGCGCGAACTGCTGGCGCGCGGCGAAGTGAAGGGGCCGCTCGGCGAGCCGCAGCCTATTACTGAACTCGTGTTACTCGATGTGGTGCCCGCCACGGGCTTCGAAGACAGCAGGGTTCGCTCGGAAGTCGGCGATATTGCCGAGCGCAGCGTGCTCGAAGGTCTGATTGACGATGAGACCTCGGTGATCTTTCATCTGGCGGCGATTGTCAGCGGTCAGGCCGAGGCGGATTTCGATCTCGGCATGCGCATCAATCTCGATGCATCGCGCGTGTTGCTGGAAACCTGTCGTCTGCGAGGCCATCGGCCGCGCGTGGTGTTCACCAGTTCGGTTGCGGTGTATGGAGGCGAGATGCCCGATGTCGTGCAGAACGACACCGCGCTCAATCCCCAATCGTCTTACGGTGCGCAGAAGGCGATCGCGGAACTGCTGCTGAACGACTATACGCGACGTGGCTTCGTGGATGGCCGGGTGCTGCGACTGCCTACCATCAGCGTACGTCCGGGCAAGCCGAACGCGGCGGCTTCGTCGTTTGCGAGCGGCATTATTCGGGAACCGTTGAACGGTGAGGCCGCAATTTGCCCTGTGCCGCGTAATACGCGCGTATGGCTGCTGTCGCCGCGCAAGGCGATAGCCTGCCTGATCGCCGGCCTCGAACTCGACGCGGCCGCGCTTGGTATGCAACGGGCGTTGAATCTGCCCGGAATCTCGGTGAGTGTTGATGAAATGGTGGAAGCGCTGCGCGAAGTCGCGGGCGAGAAGGTCGCGAAACGCATCGAGATAAAGGTCGACCCACGCATTGAAAAGATCGTCAGCAGTTGGCCGGGACGCTGGGACACGACGCGCGCGGAGCAACTCGGACTAATGGCGGAGCACAGTTTCGCGGATGTGATCCGCAGTTACATCGAGGACGAGCATATCGAAGTTCGCTGATTGCCCACAGCGGGGCTTCTTCAGACGGTTTAGCGCCTGGGTCAGTTGTGCCCGCACCCTGGCAGTAAGTGACAAAAGCGCCATGCGGACGAGCAGGGCGTATCGACCTCAGCAACCCCCATCAAGGTCGAGGCGCCAAAAGTGCCTCTCCAGGCTCCGTTTTCATTCACTGGTATTCCCTGGTAGCGACGCCGTGCGCTTGACACGGTTTCCCCCACGCGCCTATTATGTCTCTCAAATGTTCGTTATACGACTAAGTGTTCGCATGTAGAACAAATGCGAGTTTGTCTGAAAGCAATCCCTGCTATCCTCGGATAGACGTTCCGGCGTTCGCGGTACCGCCGCGACATGGTTTTTCGGGCTTCCCTTCCGCTTGCCGTGTCAGCGCGTAGAGGCAGATCGCCGTGTTGCCGATGCACCGGCCACACCGCTTCGCGTAACGTTGCAAGCCGAGCCGAATTCAACTGGAGACATCACATGACTGAAGCTTTCCTTTGCGACGCAATTCGCACCCCGATCGGCCGCTACGCGGGCGCATTGTCGTCCGTGCGTGCTGACGACCTGGGCGCGGTGCCGCTCAAGGCGCTGATGGAGCGCAACAAGGACGTCGATTGGAGCGCCATCGACGACGTCATTTACGGCTGCGCAAACCAGGCCGGCGAGGACAACCGGAACGTGGCGCGCATGTCGCTGCTGCTCGCCGGTTTGCCGCAAGCGGTGCCGGGTTCGACGGTCAACCGACTGTGCGGTTCGGGCATGGACGCCGTGGGTATCGCGGCACGCGCGATCAAATCGGGTGAGGCCGCGTTGATGCTGGCTGGCGGTGTCGAAAGCATGAGCCGTGCGCCCTTTGTGATGAGCAAGGCAACCAGCGCGTTTTCGCGGCAAGCTGATATCTACGATACGACGATTGGCTGGCGCTTCGTTAATCCGCTGATGAAGCAGATGTATGGCGTTGATTCGATGCCTGAAACGGGTGAGAACGTCGCCACCGATTACAAGATCAGCCGCGCCGATCAGGATGCCTTTGCGCTGCGCAGCCAGCAGAAGGCGGCTCGCGCGCAACGTGATGGGACGCTTGCGCAAGAGATTGTTTCGGTGACGATCGCGCAGAAGAAGGGTGATCCGCTTGTGGTCTCTCAGGACGAACATCCGCGTGAGACAAGCCTTGAAATGCTTGCGAAGCTGAAGGGTGTTGTGCGGGCGGATGGTACTGTGACGGCTGGGAATGCTTCTGGTGTCAACGATGGTGCTGCGGCTTTGTTGCTGGCTAACGAAGAAACTGCAAAGCGGTTTGGGTTGACGCCGCGGGCACGCGTTCTGGGTATCGCTACTGCAGGTGTCGCGCCGCGTGTGATGGGGATTGGGCCTGCGCCTGCTACTCAGAAGTTGCTTTCGCGGCTCAATATGAATATCGGTCAGTTTGATGTTATCGAGCTGAATGAGGCGTTTGCTTCGCAAGGCCTGGCGGTGTTGCGCGAGCTTGGTGTGGCCGATGATGATGCGCGCGTTAATCCTAATGGTGGGGCGATCGCGCTTGGGCATCCGCTTGGGATGAGTGGGGCGCGGCTTGTGACTACCGCTATGTATCAGTTGATGCGCACTAAGGGGCGGTTTGCTTTGTGTACGATGTGTATTGGGGTTGGGCAGGGGATTGCTGTGGCTATTGAGAGGGTTTAAGGTTTTTTGTTTTGGCCTTTTCTTGCTATGTTTTTTGGCCTTTCCTTGATTGCTTAGTGGCCTATTAGCGATGCCCCTGTGCGGGGCGGCACTCACTTTCTGTACACCGCCGCAAAGAAAGTAAGCAAAGAAAGCGGGCTCACACCGCCAGCTTGTAGGTGTCCACCTCTGTCGTGAAACCGGAGTGGTGCGAGACGAGTCCCGCTCTCGCATCACCCGCGTTTGTGACACAGCACTCATCCGTTCCAGCGTTGCGCTGCGCGCCCCGCCGTTGGGTGCATCTCCTTCTGTGTGGGTTCGCGGGGCTCGCGTCCACATCGCATGCGTCTTCGATCTCCATTCATAGTGTCGTCAATCGTTCGCCCGGTCGCGTTGAGCGGGGCGTTCGCTGTTTGACGCATGCGTATGGTTACGGTTTATCTAATTTGCATTGCGCCTATTCATTCCCTTCGCTTGCTTCGCTTTCGTAATAATGGCGGCTATCGTTTCATATGCAGGTCGGTCGTTATTTCGAAAGCTGCATTTCAGATACTCGCCACACTTCATTCCGCATGTACAATCGGTGCGCTAAGTACTCTTGAGTTTGTGGACATCAAAATATCGCTTGTATGCGGGCGTTTTCGAATTTTCCGGCGACACTTGTGCAGGCTTTTCAAGGAGAACCTCGATGAAAGCAGCGACGATCGGTGCAGCCTTGCTGGTGGCAGTCTCCATGAGTCAACCTGGCTGGGCTCAGAATGAACCCGCCAGCGCGACGGGCGGTATCGTCGGTGTGTCGCAGCCTGTCCATGTCACCGCGGAAATCGTCGGCATCGATCCGGGTACGCGTTCGCTCACTTTAGAAGGCCCCGGCGGGAATGCCGTGGATGTGCTGGTCAGCCAGCAAGTCGTTGGCTTCGACAAACTGAAGCTCGGTGATCGGGTCGATATCCTTTATCAAAACGCGGTGCTCGTCAAAGCCGAAAAGGTCACCGGCGCCAATAAAGGTATCCGCGCACGGGTCGATACCCAGGTCTACGCCCCCGCGTCCGGTGGATTTGGATCGGCGCGTCAAATCGAAGTACTCGCCACCGTTCAGAAGATCGACCACAAGAAACGTCTCGTCACGCTGCGTGGCGCTCATCAGACGAAAACGCTCGAGGTCGGGCCGGATGTCGATCTCAAGGACATCAAGGTCGGCGATACCATCCACGCTGTTTTCATTTCCGCAGCAGCGGTGCAGATCACGCCAAAAGACGAGGCGTCGCAGTAACACCTCGCGGACTACCTGCGATGCGGCCCAACAATCCCGAGTTTGGTAATGCGCCGGTATAACGTGGCGCGTGACATGCCAAGCGCTTGCGCCGCAGCGTTGGGCCGCCATTGATGTCGCGTCAGCGCATCCACAATGCGTGTGCGCTCGTCGCCCGGCTCGCCCAGCAGCAGGGGCCCGCTCTTGCCGTCGGGCGCCAGCAGCGCCGCGATATCCGGCGAGACGTGACGCAATTCCACGCGCGTCGAATTGCATACGGCACACGCATACCGCAATACGTTGCGTAGCTGGCGGATATTCCCGGGCCACGCAAAGTCGCATAGACGAGCGGTAAGTTGCGGGTCAAGCGTGAGCACGTGGCCCGCGCTTTGCGCTTCTTCGTCGAACACGGCTTCGATCACATCCCGGATATCTGCGCGCTCGCGCAACGGCGGCATCTGTAGCGTTGCACCGCTTAGCCGGTAATACAGGTCCTCGCGGAATATGCCTTGCGCCACCATCGCTGCGAGGTCGCGATGGGTCGCGCAGATCACGTCAATATCCACCCGCACTGGTGTTTCGCCGCCCAGCGGCAAGACTTCACCTTCCGCGAGGACTCGCAATAAGCGGGTTTGCAGATTGAGCGGCATGTCGCCGATTTCATCCAGAAACAACGTACCTGTGTGCGCCAGCACAATTTTGCCGCGCGCGCCGCGACTGCGCGCGCCGGTGAACGCACCCGGTGCATAGCCAAATAGTTCGCTTTCGATCAGTGATTCAGGTATGGCACCGCAATTCACCGCTACGAAGGGACGGTTGCATCGCCCACTGGAATCGTGCACCGCGTGCGCGAAGACTTCCTTGCCGACACCGGTTTCGCCAAGGATCAGGAGGGGCAGTCGCTTGCCTGCGAGTCGCAATGCGACCTGTGCGTTCTGCGCGATGCATGTGTCGGCACTTTGAAGGAAGCGACCGATCGCACCCAGGTGCTGGTCTGTATGAGTTTCGCCTGGCGTGCTCGCAGTCGCGCTGCCGCGCGTCGCGCGCGTTGTGCGTTTGAGCGGGGCACGCACACGCGCATAGAGGGTCGCGCCCGTGGCGCGTAACCGCAAGCCAATGATGGCATCAGTGCGGGCGAGATCGTGCAGATGAACGCTCGACGTATCGAACACATCATCGATATGGCGCGGACCGCTCAGGCCCGGAATGCATTCGTGCGCCTTGCGATTCGCAGCAACGAGGTTGCCGCATTCGTCGAAGGCGATCAGGACTTCGGGCTGTGCTTCGACGAAGTTGCGGCTCGCATGCGCGAACAGAATCCAGTGTTGTGTGGTCTGGTTGAGGAAATAGCCGTCTTCGATCAGTCCCGCACTTTGACGTACCAGTTGAAACACCAGCCGTTGACTGTCGCGGTTATCCGGTGACTGCACCGCTGACGCATCGAGTACGCCGATCATCTCGCCGGTCGGCGCGAAGATGGGCGCGGCACTGCAGGTGAG
Source organism: Paraburkholderia sp. (assembly GCF_049581445.1). Classification (GTDB taxonomy): domain Bacteria; phylum Pseudomonadota; class Gammaproteobacteria; order Burkholderiales; family Burkholderiaceae; genus Paraburkholderia. The sequence continues at coordinate 13,673 of NZ_JBAURZ010000044.1, forward strand.
GGTCGTGAAGGCCGCGCGGAAGTGGTCGGTTTTATGAACCGTGATCGGCGCGAGGTCGGTCAACACATTCGCCACGCCACAGGTGCCTTCCTCGCGCTCCGACCAGCATGAACCAATGTACAGCCCCGCATGCTTGAAATCGTTGCGGCGGTCACGCTCGATCCGGTAGTCGATGGTCACGCCGTGTGCGTCGGTCAGCATCACGCAGTAATCGGCGACGCGAATCATGTCGTGCAGCCGCGTCAGACATTGCCCCGAGGCGCGCAGAAACGCTTCCTCCTTGCCTTGAACCTCACGCAGTTCAGCAGACGTGAGGACACGCGGACCGATGGCCGAACTTGGGTCAAGTCGATATTCTTCGAACGAGCGCTGCCATGACGACACAAGGCGTGGCGACCCGGCAGGCGCGGGCAGGCGCCCTTCGATGGCGCCGCGCACCCGGTCGACGTGCTGCGTTTGTGGGGCGTAGGGCATGGTTGGCTCCCGTCGAACAACGCGGTCAGTGCAGGCTGTTCTTGTAGCACATCCGCGCAGGCGAATCACACCGCATTGCAGCATACGAGACGGCTGAGACGTTTGTCTCAGGTGAGCGTGAGACGGGCGTTCAAGCGGCCTCAGGGCCGTGTGGCTTGCCTGTGCGCGGTTCAGGGCGAGACTGGTAAGACGGGTCAACCGCCGCGCGACACATGGGTGAGACGTCTCGAGCACCGCGCCGCTCCACACATCAGACCCTAACGATCAAGGCATTCGCGCTGGAACCCCTTTAAACAAGCGGTTTTCGCGGTTCTTCGTGAGATCAAGCGCGTTTTGGCACAGCCTTTGCAGTGTGTTTGTCATCACAAAGCGCCGGGTTTGATGGCGCGATAGCAGACAAATGCAGGAGACAGGACAGTGCCATCGCCCATCACCGTCGGTGTGGTCGCGAACCCCGCGTCGGGGCGCGACATTCGTCGCCTCACCAGTCACGCCTCGGTATTTCCGACCTCGGAAAAAGCCAATATGGTCGTGCGTCTGCTCGCCGGCCTGGGCGTCCTCGGCGTTGAGCGCGTGCTGACGCTGCGTGACCGAACCGGCGTCGCGGCACTCCTGCTGCGCGCACTCGACACGCACAACACGATTGGCGAGCAGCAGCGCTGGCCCGAAGTCGAATTCATTGATCAGCCCATTTCCGACAGCGTCGCGGACACCCACGCCGGAGTCGCCGCGATGGTGCGTGCTGGGGTGCAACTCATCGCCGTGCTCGGCGGCGACGGCACTCATCGCGCGGTCGCGGCGCACTGCGGCGATGTACCGTTGCTGACGCTTTCCACCGGCACCAACAACGCCTTTCCGGATTTGCGCGAGGCCACCGTCGCGGGCCTTGCGGGCGCGCTGGTGGCCTCCGGCGCTGTGCCGGCGGAGGTGGCCTTGACTCGCAACAAGCGCCTCGTGGTGCGCTGCGTAGCGGGACCCAATCTGGGACGCGAAGAGATCGCTCTGGTCGATGTATGCGTGAGCCGGCAACGTTTCGTAGGTGCGCGAGCGGTGTCTGAGCCGGGCGATATCGAAACACTCTTCCTTACATTCGCGGCGCCCGACGGCATCGGTCTGTCGTCGATTGGCGGCGCGTGGGCGCCGGTAGAGCGCACGGCATCGCATGGCCTGCATTTGAGCTTTGCCGGTCGCGGCGAGGGCGGCGTGCCGCTGGTGGCGCCCATCGCGCCGGGCCGCGTCGAGCGGGTGACGATGCGCACCTGCGAGCGCTTCGAAGTTGGCGTATGGACGCCGCTGCATACCGAACACGGCACGCTCGCTTTCGATGGGGAGCGTGAAATCGAACTCGAGCGCGATGACCGCTACGAGATCTCGCTCGACTGGGGCGGCCCACTGACCGTCGATGTCGAGCGCACGCTGCGTTATTCCGCATCCCGTCAACTGATGCGCGAGGCGGCTTTTGAAACGGACACTGTCCGCCGCATTACGGCGGCAAGCACAACCAGGTAACAGGCAGGCGAGGCAGTCGGCGCAAGCAACGCCAGAATCGTTGCTTGACGCTCATGGCAGCAGGCAGTGCATTTGATCCATTCCAAGGAGACACACCATGTCGGTTTCGAGTCAGTTGAGCAAGGAAAAGCTGCTGGAGGCGTACCGGATGATGCGCACGATCCGCGAATTCGAGGAGCGTCTGCATGTGGAGTTCGCCACTGGCGAAATTCCCGGATTCGTGCACTTGTACGCAGGCGAAGAGGCGTCGGCAGTGGGGACAATGTTGCATCTGAACGACGCGGACTATGTGGCCACCACACACCGCGGTCACGGCCATTGCATTGCAAAGGGCGTGGACGTGCGCGGCATGATGGCCGAAATCTATGGCCGCAAGACGGGGGTATGCCACGGTAAAGGCGGCTCCATGCATATCGCCGATCTGTCGAAAGGCATGTTGGGCGCGAATGGCATTGTGGGCGCAGGTGGTCCGTTGATCTGCGGTGCGGCGCTTGCCGCGAAGTACAAGAAGAGTGGCGGCGTCGGCGTTTGTTTTTTCGGCGATGGCGCGTCGAACCAGGGCGTGATTTTCGAATCGCTGAATCTCGCTTCAGTGTGGCGCCTGCCTGCGATCTTTGTCGCAGAGAACAACGGATACGCTGAGGCGACTTCGTCTACGTGGTCGGTGGCGACCGACAACATTGCTGACCGGGCCAGCGGCTTCGGCATGCCAGGCGTGATTGTCGATGGGTTCGATTTCTTCGCGGTTCACGAAGCGTTGGGTGAAGCGATTGAGCGGGCGCGTAACGGCGGCGGGCCGACACTTGTCGAAGTGAAGTTCTCCCGTTATTTCGGCCACTTCGAAGGCGATGCGCAGACCTATCGTGCGCCGGGTGAAGTTCAGAAGCTGCGTGACGAAAAGGACTGTCTGAAGCGTTTCGAGGAACGTGTGGTGCGTGCGGAAATGCTGACCTCTGACGAATTGCGCGGTATCGATGCGCAGGTCAAGCAGTTGATCGACGGTGCAGTGAGCGAAGCCAAGGCCGCGCCACTGCCGACTGCCGAGGACCTGCTGACCGACGTCTACGTGTCATACCCGTAAAGCGAACTGCAAACCTAACCGATCAGGAGACAGACATGGCACGGAAGATCACATTTTCTCAGGCGATCAACGAAGCGCTGAGTCAGGAGATGGCGCGTGATGAAAGCGTCATCGTGATGGGTGAAGACAATGCGGGCGGCGCCGGTTCGCCCGGCGAGCAGGATGCATGGGGCGGCGTGCTCGGTGTGACGAAGGGGCTCTTTCACAAATATCCGGGGCGCGTGCTCGATACGCCGCTCTCCGAAGGCGGATATATCGGTGCGGCGGTGGGCGCAGCCGCGTGCGGTATGCGTCCGGTGGCGGAACTGATGTTTATCGACTTCATGGGCGTGTGCTTCGATCAGATCTTCAATCAGGCCGCCAAGTTTCGTTACATGTTCGGCGGCAAGGCCGTCACACCCGTAGTGATTCGCGCGATGCAGGGCGCTGGCCTGCGCGCCGCGGCTCAGCATTCGCAAATGCTCACCTCGCTGTTTACGCACATACCGGGGCTCAAAGTCGTATGTCCGTCTACCCCGTACGATGCCAAGGGGCTGCTGATTCAGGCGATCCGCGACAACGATCCGGTGATTTTCTGCGAGCACAAAATGCTCTACGGCCGCGAAGGTGATGTGCCGGAAGAGTCGTACGCAATTCCGTTCGGTGAAGCAAACGTGGTGCGCGAAGGCGACGACGTCACCCTCGTGACCTATGGGCGGATGGTGCATACGTCGACCGAGGCAGCCGAAAAGCTTGCCAAAGACGGCATTCAGGTGGAAGTGATCGATCTGCGCACCACCTCTCCGCTCGATGTGGAAACGATTCTCGAAAGCGCGGAACGTACCGGGCGTGTGGTCGTGGTGGATGAATCGAACCCACGCTGCTCGATCGCAACGGATATTGCTGCATTGGTCGCACAACGCGCCTTCCACTCGCTGAAGGCACCCATCGAACTCGTGACCGCGCCGCATACCCCCGCACCGTTTTCAGGCGTGCTCGAAGACATGTACATCCCGTCGGCAGACCAGATCGCCGCAGCGGTTTTGAAAGTGAGGAGCTGAGCAATGCCGATTCACATGATTACGATGCCCAAGTGGGGCCTGTCGATGGAGCAAGGCCAGGTCAACGGATGGCTCAAATCCTTGGGCGAAAAGGTCGGCAAAGGCGATGAACTGCTCGACGTGGAGACGGACAAGATTTCGTCCGGTGTCGAGTGCGCGTTCGACGGCACGCTGCGCAGACAGATCGCGCAGGAGGGCGACACGTTGCCAATCGGTGCACTGCTCGGCGTGGTTGCAGATGCAGAGACGCCCGAAGGTGAAATCGACGCCGCGGTGGAAGCGTTCCAACGCGACTTCGTGCCGCTTACCGCCGACACGGCTGAGGCAGGCCCGCAACCGGAAAAAGCGCAGATTGGCGGGCGCACGGTGCGCTATCTGAAGATGGGTGACGGCGGCACACCCGCGGTGTTGATCCACGGGTTCGGTGGCGATTTGAACAACTGGCTCTTCAATCACGGCGATCTCGCTGCGCATCGTGCCGTCTGGGCACTCGATCTGCCGGGGCACGGCGAATCGGGCAAAGCGGTCGAGCGGGGCGATGCCGATGAACTGGCGGCCAGCGTGATCGCGTTTCTCGACGACCAGAAGATCGAACGGGCTCACCTTATCGGGCATTCGATGGGGAGTCTCGTCGCCATGACGGTGGCGGAGAAGGCGCCGCAGCGCGTCGCTTCGTTGTCGTTGATTGCGGGCGCGGGTCTGGGTGCGGAAATCGACCGCGCGTATATCGACGGCTTTGTAGCTGGCAACAGCCGCAACACGCTAAAACCGCATCTGGGCAAGCTGTTTGCGGACCCCACGCTCGTAACGCGTCAGCTAATCGAGGACATCGTCAAGTACAAACGTCTGGAGGGCGTGAACGAGTCGCTGCAGAAAATCGCGGCGTCTGCATTCGACGGCAACGTGCAGCGTCGGCTCTATCGTGAGCAGCTTGCGACGCTCGCGCCGCGCACACTGGTGATCTGGGGTGCGCAGGACCAGATCATCCCTGCGGCGCACGCCAAAGGACTTGCGGGCGACATCCGGGTTCATGTGATCGATGGAAAAGGACATATGGTGCAAATGGAGGCTGCATCGGAAGTGAACCGTCTGTTAAACGACTTCCTCGGAGCTTAGGCATGGACGCCGCGCTTCATGGCGACAGCGTCACGGCGTTGGGCCAGCATGGGCTGCGAGGCCGCGATAAGCTCGCACGCATTCCGGTGAAAATCGTGCCCATGGATGGCGCGGCGCTGCCCAAGCCGCCCTGGTTGCACGCAAAGCCGATGATGAGCGAGACGGTAGCAGGGATGGCGGCAATTTTGCGCGAGCACCGCTTGCATTCGGTGTGCGAAGAAGCGATGTGTCCGAATATCGGCGAGTGCTTCGCGCAGCGTACCGCGACATTCATGATCATGGGAGGGATCTGTACGCGGCGCTGCGCGTTTTGCGATGTGGCGCATGGTCGGCCCGAGGCGCTGGATAGTGAAGAGCCGGAGCGACTTGCTGATGCAGTCGCCGCGCTAGGCTTGCGCTACGTGGTAATCACCTCAGTGGACCGCGACGATCTGCGCGATGGCGGCGCCGCGCATTTTGCGCAATGCATAGCGTTGCTTCGTGAGCGCGTACCCGGTATCCGCGTTGAAGTCCTGACGCCGGATTTTCGCGGCCGAATCGAGCGCGCGCTCGATGCGCTGGCCTGCGCGTGGCCCGATGTCTTCAATCACAATATCGAAACCGTACCCGCGCTATATCGGGCGGTGCGACCCGGGGCGGACTATCGCGGTTCGCTCGCCTTGCTCGCGCAGGTCAAGCAGGCCAACCCGGCGCTCGTCACCAAATCCGGTCTGATGGTGGGCCTCGGTGAAACCGATGCGGAACTGCTCGACACGATGGCGGACATGCGCGCGCATCAGGTCGATGTGCTGACCATCGGCCAGTACCTTGCACCGTCGCGCTTTCATTCTCCGGTGCGACGCTATGTGCCGCCGCACGTGTTCGCCGGATGGCGCGAGGCGGGTTTGCAGATGGGTTTTCGCGAGGTGGTGGCGGGGCCGTTGGTGCGCTCGTCGTATCATGCGGATCAGGTGGCGCCGTCCATGTAGCAGGGTTAAGGAGCGCGCGGCCGCCGCTCCGCTGCCCGTCAGGCAGGGAAATCCGATTTATTACGACCGTTCGGGAATAAAAACGACACGCCGTCAGTCTTGTTACTGTCGGTCACGGAAGCGGGTACTGAAGGGATTTCACAATGGCCGATCCAGCCCTAGCCAAGCGCTTCGAGTCGCTCGTATTGCCTCATATGAATTCGGCCTTCAATGTCGCGCGTTGGCTGACACACAATGACCAGGACGCACAGGACGTGGTCCAGGAGGCGTACGTGCGCGCTTTCCGGTTTTTTAGCGGCTTTCGTGGCGAGGATGCGCGCGCCTGGCTGTTGAGCATCGTGCGCAACACGTTTTATACGTGGCATCAGCAGAATCGGGGGCATGCAGCGGATACCACGATGTTCGAGGAGGACATGCATAGCCTCGAAGTGGATCAGGTTGAACGCGACGATAGTCCTGAAGCAATGCTCATTCGCAGTCAAAGCCAGAAGCGCGTGCATCAGGCGTTAAGGCGCTTGCGGCTGGAGTATCGGGAGGTTGTGGTGCTGCGGGAGCTTGAAGAGCTGTCGTACAAGGAAATTGCCGCCATCGTGGGGATTCCGATGGGCACGGTGATGTCTCGCCTCGGGCGTGGCCGTCAGCAACTGGCCATGCTGCTCGCACCGACGGATCAGGAGGCGTGATGGATCACGAACAGGCGTTTGAATTGCTACCGGGCTATGTCGATGAAGAACTGAGCCTGTTCGAGGCGCGCGAAGTCGAGCGGCATCTGGCGGACTGTCCGCGGTGCAAGGAAGTGATTGAACAACAGCGTGAGGCCAGCACGCAGCTTAGACAGGCGGATTTGCGGGTCGAGGCGCCGCCTGAACTGGCCAGACGGATTCGCGCCGCGCTGCCGCTGCGGCGCTCGCTGTGGCAGCGCCTCGGTCTCGCCGGCGTGGCGGGAGGC
>NZ_JBAURZ010000045.1:0-1794 GCF_049581445.1 Paraburkholderia sp.
GCGCGATACGTCGTGGTGTGACGGCCGCGACTGTCATGCTCGCGCACGGCCTTGGTAGCCATGTGCTGACTGCCCAGCAAGGTGTTAGTGAGCGTGGATTTGCCCGCACCCGAGGAACCGACCAGCACCGCACTGTCGCCGGGCTTGAGGTAGGCCGCCAGCTCCGCCACATTGGCCGGATCCTTGCCATTGATGGCGTGAATGGGTGTCTCGGCTGGCAGTCGTGCGCGTAGGTCGGCGATGCGCGCGATGCTGTCCTCACGCAAGTCCAGCTTGCTCAAGATCACCACCGGCTGCGCGCCGGAACCTTCAGTGAGCGAGAGGTAGCGCTCGATCCGGGCCGGATTGAAGTCGCCGTCCAGACCCGTCAATACCAGCACGTAGTCGATGTTGGTGGCGATGACTTGCCGCTCGTAACGCTCACCCGCTGCGGCGCGCGACAGCACGGTGCGCCGCGGTTGCACGATAACGTTGTGCGGCGGTTTGCCCGGCTCGATTTCCACGAAATCGCCTACGGAAGGCCGCTCGGCAGGATCCAGGCCGCGCTTGAGGAAATGCCCGGCCGGCTGGGCCCCGAAGACCTGGCTGCCGTCATGTAGTTCGTAGCCGGCACGATGTTGGGTCACTACCCGCGCAATGCGTCGTCCGTCGCCCGGTAAAGTCTGGCCGCGCCAGCCGATGTGACGGAGCTGTTCGATGGTCTGTGCATCGCTCATAAGTTGGATTATGCATGTCTGCGCCCCTGCCCGTCGTCTGCCTCGATTCTCGCCCTATGGCGCCTCCCACGAGACGCACGGACGCTGCTAGCATCTCAACGAACCGGCGGTAAGCCGGTTTTTCCAGAGAAACGAAGGACTCCGCCGTTGGCTCCGATCAAACCAAGTGCGCATCTGGCAGAGGTGCGCTATGAAATCCGTGGTGCGCTGACTCGTCGCGCACGCGAACTGGAAGCGGCTGGACAGCCGATCATCAAGCTCAATATCGGCAACCCGGCGCGCTATGGGTTCTCCGTGCCCGATCATTTGCGTGAGGCCATTGCCGCGCACCTGCACGAGAGCGAAGCCTACGGTCACGAGCAAGGTTTGGAGGAGGCACGCGAAGCCATTGCGGCGCAACAGCGTACACGCGGTGCACGTCACGTCGAAGTGGAACGCATCTTCATCGGCAACGGCGTCAGTGAGCTGATTGATCTAAGCCTGCGCGCGCTGCTGCAGCAAGGTGACGAAGTGTTGCTGCCCAGCCCGGATTATCCGCTGTGGAGCGCTGCCACCATTCTCAACGGCGGCGTGCCGCGCTATTACCGTTGCTTGGCCGAAAACCGGCACATGCCCGATCCGGAAGAGATCGAGGCATTGATCACACCGCGCACGCGCGCATTGGTGTTGATCAATCCGAACAATCCCACCGGCGCGGTGTATCCGCGTGCGTTGCTGGAACAGCTGGTCGCCGTCGCCGCGCGTCACCGGCTGTTGCTGTTGTGCGACGAGATCTACGATGAAATTCTCTACGACGGCACGTCATTCCAACCGTTGGCCGACGTCGCCGGCAATACGCCATGCATTAGCTTCGGCGGCCTGAGCAAGGTGCATCGTGCCTGCGGTTATCGCGTGGGTTGGTTGAGTTTGTCCGGCGATCCGGCGCATACGCACGACTATCGCGATGCGCTGCAACTGCTGGCCGCGTTGCGCTTGTGCGCCAATGTCACGGCGCAGTGGGCGGTGATTCCGGCCCTGCAGGACACGCCGACGATCGGTGCGCTCACTTCACCCGGAGGACGCCTGCATAACGCCCGTC
>NZ_JBAURZ010000046.1:0-8454 GCF_049581445.1 Paraburkholderia sp.
CCGCAGCACGGCAAATACCGCCTCGGCGATCACGCCGCGCTCCCCGTGCCCGAGCTTCGGATGGGCGCGGAAGAAGCGGCTGGTCGCAGCGTCGGCGGGGCCGGCGAGCTTCAGCACGTCCGCGAGCAGCGTTTCGGTTTGTCCAATCAGAAATCCATGCAGTCTCATACGCCCTCTCCGGCGATCTTGTTGCTATTGATGTCGGCAAAGAGCCATTGCGGCTCCGGCGGCGTCAGCGTGACACGCAGTCCGTCGAGCGCGACGCGCCCTTCAACGAACCAGCGCACCGCGCGTGGGTAAATAATGTGTTCAGTAGCGAGAACCCGCTCGGCCAGTGCCGCAGCGTCGTCACCGGCGAGCACCGGCACGGCGGACTGGATCACAATGGGCCCATGATCGAGCTGCGACGTGACAAAATGCACCGAAGCGCCATGCAGCCGAACCCCGGCGTCAAGCGCCTGTTGATGGGTCTTGAGGCCTGCAAAGCTCGGCAGCAGCGACGGATGGACGTTTAGCATGCGCCCCGCATAGCGGTCGACGAAGCCTGGAGTCAGGACGCGCATGAACCCGGCCAACGCGACCAGATCAGGCGTAAAAGCGTCAATTTCGCCGGCCAGGGCGGCGTCGAAGGACTCACGATCGGGAAACTGGCGGTGGTCGACCACCGCCGTGGCAATACCATGCGACGCGGCGAACGCGAGGCCCGCAGCGTCTGGACGGTTGGCAATCACGGCGGCGACTTGCGCCGGCCAGCCTTCGCGCGAACAGGCGCGAACGATGGCTTCCATGTTGCTGCCCCGCCCGGAAATCAGGATGACAAGTTTTTTCATCCGCGGATTTTATCATTCGGGGCGCACCGGAACGGCGCCGCGCCGCCCTGCCTTGCGTTGAGCGTTTATAATCGTTTGTTTTGCGGCTTGCGCGTTTGCCTGTTGCACGTCGCGTTACACGTCGTCCCAAACTAAAGTCGCCCAACCCGCTATCGTGAGAGTCTTCCGCGGTCTTCCCAATGCCGAGAGCCGGGCGCCCTGCGCCCTGACCATCGGCAACTTCGACGGTGTCCACCGCGGCCACCAGGCGTTGCTCGCCCATGTGCGGGCCGCCGCCGACGCACGCGGCCTGCCCGTCTGCGTGATGACCTTCGAGCCGCACCCGCGCGAATTCTTCAATCCCGCCAGCGCGCCGCCGCGCATCGCGATGCTGCGCGACAAGCTCGAAGCGTTGTGCGCCAATGGCGTGGACCGGGTGGTCGTCGAGCACTTCAATCACACCTTTGCCAGCCAGACGCCGGACACCTTCGTCGAGCGGATCATTGTCAACGGCCTGCACGCCCGCTGGGTGATGATCGGCGACGATTTCCGCTATGGCTCAAAGCGCGCGGGCGATTTCGATTCGCTCAAGGCAGCGGGCACGCAACACGGCTTCGAAGTCGAGCAAATGGCGACCGTCGCTGACCCATCGGGCGCGCGCATTTCCAGCTCCGGCGTGCGCACGGCCCTGATAGCGGGCGATCTGGATGCGGCGCGCGCCGCGCTTGGCCGCGATTACCTGATCAGCGGCCACGTCGTCCACGGCATGAAGCTGGGCCGCGATCTGGGCTTCCCCACGTTGAACATCCCGATCGCCCACAAGCGCCCGGCGCTGTCGGGAATTTTCGTCGTGCGGGTTCACGGCGTGGCGGATGAGCCGTTACCGGGCGTCGCCAGCCTCGGTTTGCGCCCCACGGTCGACGACTCCGGCCGCGTGCTGCTCGAAGTGCATCTGCTCGACTGGCACGGCGACGCGTATGGCAAACTCGTGCGCGTCGAATTCCTGAAGAAGCTCCGTGACGAGGAGAAATACGACGACCTCGAAACGCTGACCGTTGCCATTGCGCGCGACGTCGCCAATGCGCGCGCGTGGTTCGCAGCCGTCGGTAACGGCACGCCGGGCAGCCGTTCAACCGGCTTTGCCACTTCAGCCACAGACCGAATTAGATAGCCGCCGCGGTACGTGGCAGCGCTGGCAGGATCAAGCGCCACACGTACCGATCGCCGCGCGCTTCGAAGGGCGTCCGTGGATCACGCGACGGGCCTGTCGGGCGCGCCTAATGCGCAGCGGACTTGAACGCCGCTGCGTACACCGCGCCCTTAATGCGCATCGAAAGAATTCACCGCGACCACACCATGAGCAACAAGAAAGCCGATTCGAAACCGCAGTCCCGCTATCCGGTCAACCTGCTCGACACGCCGTTTCCGATGCGTGGCGACCTGCCCAAGCGCGAGCCCCAATGGGTCAAGGAATGGCAGGAGCGCAAGATCTACGAAAAGATCCGCGCCGCCAGCAAGGGCCGCACGAAGTTCATCCTGCACGACGGCCCGCCGTATGCGAACGGTGACATCCACCTCGGCCACGCGGTCAACAAGATCCTGAAGGACATGATCGTCAAGGCGCGCAACATGGCGGGCTTCGACGCGGTCTACGTGCCCGGCTGGGATTGCCACGGCATGCCGATCGAAATCCAGATCGAGAAGCAGTTCGGCAAGTCGCTGCCGGCCGCTGAAGTGATGCAGAAGGCGCGCGCCTATGCGACCGAACAGATCGAGAAGCAGAAGATCGGCTTCCGCCGTCTGGGCGTGCTCGGCGACTGGGACAATCCGTACAAGACGATGAACTTCACGAACGAAGCCGGCGAAATCCGCGCGCTCGCGAAGATCATTGAGAAGGGCTACGTGTTCCGCGGCCTGAAACCGGTGAACTGGTGTTTCGACTGCGGCTCGGCGCTGGCTGAGGCGGAAGTCGAGTACGCAGATAAGGTCGATCCGACCATTGACGTGCTATTCGCCTTTGCCGAGCCGGAAAAGACCGCGCAGGCGTTCGGCCTCGCAACATTGCCGCGCAGCGAAGGCGGTGTCGTCATCTGGACCACGACTCCGTGGACCATCCCCGCCAACCAGGCGCTCAACGTTCATCCGGAGATCGTCTACGCGCTGGTGGATACGCCGCGCGGTCTGCTGATTCTCGCGGAAGAACGCGTCGAAGCGTGCCTGAAGCAATATGGCCTCGAAGGCCATGTGGTCACAACCACCACGGGCGCGAAGCTCGCCAACCTGCGCTTCCATCATCCGCTCGCGTCGGGCCATCCGGCCTACAAGCGCACGGCGCCGGTGTATCTCGGCGACTACGTGACGACGGAAACCGGCACCGGTATCGTCCACTCGTCGCCCGCCTATGGCGTGGAAGACTTCGTGTCGTGCAAGGCGCACGGCATGGCCGATTCGGACATCATCAGCCCGGTGATGGGCGATGGCCGCTATATCGAATCGCTCGCGCTCTTCGGCGGACTGTCCATCTGGGCGGCCAATCCGAAGATCATCGAAGCGCTCGAGTCTGCCGGCTCGCTGCTGCGCACGCAAAAGTTCGAACACAGCTACATGCACTGCTGGCGCCACAAGACGCCGATCATCTACCGTGCAACCTCGCAATGGTTCGCCGGCATGGACGTGAAGCCGAACGACACCGACAAGACGCTGCGCGAAACCGCGCTCGAAGGCATCGAGAACACGGCGTTCTATCCGTCGTGGGGCAAGCAGCGTCTGTTCAGCATGATCGCCAACCGTCCGGACTGGACGCTGTCGCGGCAACGCCAGTGGGGCGTGCCGATGGCGTTCTTCGTGCATAAGGAAACCGGCGAGTTGCATCCGCGCACGCTGGAGTTGCTGGAAGAGGTCGCGCAACGTGTCGAGAAGGCCGGCATCGAAGCCTGGCAATCGCTCGATCCGCGTGAACTGCTCGGCGACGACGCCAACATGTACGAAAAGAACCGCGACACGCTCGACGTGTGGTTCGATTCGGGCACCACGCACTGGCACGTACTGCGCGGCTCGCACAAGGAGGAACTGCAATTCGCGGCTGACCTTTATCTGGAAGGCTCGGACCAGCACCGCGGCTGGTTCCATTCGTCGCTGCTGACCGCCTCGATGCTCGATGGCCGTCCGCCTTACAACGCGCTCCTGACGCACGGCTTCACCGTCGACGGCGAAGGCCGCAAGATGAGCAAGTCACTCGGCAACGGTATCGATCCGCATGAAGTCGCGAACCGGCTTGGCGCGGAAATCATCCGGATGTGGATCGCCTCGACCGACTACTCGGGCGAACTGGCCATCTCCGAAGAAATCCTGAAGCGCGTGACGGAAGGCTACCGCCGCATCCGCAACACGTTGCGCTTCCTGCTCGCGAACCTGTCGGACTTCGACTTCGAGAAAAACGCCCGTCCGGTGGAAGACTGGCTCGAAATCGATCGTTACGCGGTCGCGCTGTCGGCCAATCTGCAGACGGACATCCTCGCGCACTACGACAAGTACGAGTTCCACCCGGTGGTCGCGAAGCTGCAGACGTTCTGCTCGGAAGACCTCGGCGGCTTCTACCTCGACGTGCTGAAGGACCGCCTCTACACCACCGCGCCGGATTCGGTCGCCCGCCGCGCCGCACAGACCGCGCTGTACCACATCGCGCACGGTCTGCTGCGCATCATGGCGCCGTTCCTGTCATTCACCGCGGAAGAAGCCTGGAAGGTGTTTAAGCCGGATAGCGAGACCATCTTCACGGAAACCTATCACGCGTATCCGGAAGTGGCTGGCGCCACAGCACTGCTCGACAAGTGGACCCTGCTGCGCGCAGTGCGCAGCGACGTCACCAAGGCACTCGAAGAAGCGCGGGTTGCGAACCTGATCGGCTCGTCGCTGCAGGCGGAAGTCGAAATCCGCGCGAGCGGTGCGCGTCATGACGCGCTCGCCAGCCTCGGTGCGGACCTGAAGTTCGTGCTGATCACTTCGGCTGCAACGGTCGTGAAGGTTGAGGGCGAAGCGGATGAAGGCGTCGAGGTGACGGCATCGAAGTATCTGAAGTGCGAACGCTGCTGGCACTACCGCGCGGACGTCGGCGAAAATGCCGAACATCCGACGTTATGCGGCCGGTGCTTTAGTAACCTGTTCGGAAGCGGCGAAATGAGGAGCGCGGCATAATGGCAAGAACCCTGTCGAAACCCGCCAGCAGTGGTTCGCTGGCGCCGTGGTTGGGCGTAGCATTGATCGTCATCCTGTTCGATCAGTTGACGAAAATTGCAGTGCAGAAGGTGTTTACCTATGCCGTGCCGCATGAAGTCGCGCCGTTCTTCAACTTCTTCCTGGTGTACAACCGCGGCGCCGCTTTCAGCTTTCTCGCTGCGGCGGGTGGCTGGCAGCGCTGGGCCTTCACTGCGTTGGGCGTCGTCGCGGCGCTAGTGATCTGCTATCTGCTCAAGCGGCACGGCGCGCAAAAGCTTTTTTGCACCGCGCTCGCACTGATTCTGGGTGGGGCAATCGGCAACGTGATCGACCGGCTGGCCTACGGCCACGTGATCGACTTCCTCGACTTCCACGTGGCGAGCTGGCACTGGCCGGCGTTCAACCTCGCCGACAGCGCGATCACCATTGGCGCGATCCTGCTAGTGCTCGACGAGTTGCGGCGGGTGCGCGGTTCGCGCTAACGCCGCGAGGTTTGGGGGCTGGCGCGTCTGAGCGGGCTCGGATGCGTTCAGCCAGCCGTCATGCTTTGTCGGAGGCTTTCGTTGGCAACCGCAGAACTCGCAGGAAAACATCTCGTCCTCGGCCTGACCGGCGGGATTGCCTGCTACAAAATCGCCGAACTCACGCGCCTCCTCACGAAAGCAGGCGCAACGGTGCAGGTCGTCATGACCGAAGCGGCCACCCAGTTCATCACGCCTGTCACCATGCAGGCGCTGTCCGGCCGCCCGGTTTATTCGAGCCAGTGGGACGGACGTGTGCCGAACAACATGGCGCACATCGACCTGTCGCGCGAAGCGGACGCCATCGTAATCGCGCCCGCCTCCACGGACTTCCTCGCCAAACTCGCGCACGGCATGGCCGACGACCTGCTCTCGACGCTGTGCGTCGCCCGCGACTGTCCGCTGCTGGTCGTCCCGGCGATGAACCGGCAGATGTGGCAGAACCCGGCCACGCAGCGCAATGTCGCGCAGCTTCGCGCCGATGGTGTCGAGGTGCTCGGCCCCGATTCCGGCCCGCAGGCGTGCGGCGAAGTCGGCGATGGACGGATGCTGGAACCCGCCGCCACGTATGAAGCAATCGCCTCGTTCTTCCAGCCGAAGATTCTCGCGGGTCACCGCGTGCTGTTGACTGCCGGGCCGACCTTCGAGCCGCTGGATCCAGTGCGCGGCATCACCAACCGTTCAAGCGGCAAGATGGGTTTTGCGCTTGCTCGCGCGGCCCAGCAGGCCGGCGCCGACGTGCACCTGATCGCCGGTCCGGTTGCGCTGGATACCCCGTGGGGCGTATTCCGCGAGGATGTGCAAACGGCGCAGGAGATGCACGACGCCGTCATGCACGCGGTGCCCGACTACGACATATTCATTGGTGTCGCCGCAGTCGCCGACTGGCGTGTCGACCACGTCAGCGAGCACAAGATCAAGAAGACGGCCGACCGGGCCATGCCCACCTTCACGTTCGTCGAGAATCCGGACATCCTCGCCGCAGTGGCGAAGTTGCCCCAGCCGCCCTACTGCGTTGGTTTTGCAGCAGAGAGCGGCGACCTCGACGTGCACGGCGAAGAAAAGCGCATTCGCAAGAATGTGCCGCTGCTAATTGGTAATCTCGGTCCGCTCACGTTCGGTCTGGACGACAACGAAGTTGTGCTGTTCGAAGCGAGCGGCGCAACCAAATTGCCGCGCGCCGACAAGCGGACGCTCGCCCTCGCGTTGATGGCCGAGATCGCGAAGCGATTGCCCAACAACAGCCGGATCCGTTAGGCACGCGGTTTGTCACAAGCTTAGTCACGCACTTTTTCTTGCGGAATCTGAGTCACCCTGGAGCTGGACTGTCATGACGCTACTCTCTGTGCTCGATCAAACGCCCGTGATCGACGGGCACTCAGTGGCGGACGCGATCGCCGCCACCGTCGAACTCGCGCAACTTGCCGACGACCTCGGCTACACGCGCTACTGGTGCGCCGAGCATCACGGCTTGCGCGGCGTGTCGAACCCCTGTCCCGAGGTTATGCTGGCGCGCCTTGGCAGCGTCACCCGGCGTATCCGTCTCGGCTCCGGCGGCGTGATGCTGCCGTACTACAGCCCATTCAAAGTTGCCGAGCAATTCATGATGCTCGAAGCACTGTTTCCGAACCGGATCGATCTCGGCGTCGGCCGCGCACCGGGCGGCGATATGCGCACTGCCCAGGCGGTCGCCGCAGGCGCCTACAACCGCGGTGACATCTTCCCGCAGCAAGTGGCTGATCTGGTCGCGCTGATGAACGGCACGCTACCTGGCGATCATCTCGCGCAGGGTGTCTTGCTGCAGCCGCAAGTGGAGACGCGCCCGCAACTGTGGATGCTCGGGTCGAGCGAGTTCGGCGGGCTGCTCGCCGCGCAACTCGGTATCCGCTTTGCGTTTGCGCATTTCATCAATGCGCACTTCGGTGATCAGGTGGCGCATGCGTATCGCGAGCGTTTTACGGCAGGCAACGAAGCGCAGCCCTATCTGGCTGCCGCTGTGTTCGTGATCTGCGCCGATACCGAACAGGAAGCCGCAGACCTGGAGAAGGCCGTCGACTTGCGCCGCGTGCAGATGGCGTATGGCCTGAACGAACCGATCCCCACGGTCGAACAGGGCGTAGCACAAGAGTACGGCGAACGCGAAAAGCTCGTCATTGACCGCGAGAAGCCGCGCAGCATTATCGGTACGCCGGAGCGCGTGACCGAGCGCATGCTCGCATTGCAGGCGCAATTCCAGGCCGACGAACTGATTGTGCTGACCGTCGCGGGAAGCTACCGCGCGCGGCTGCGATCGTATGAACTGCTGGCCGAAGCCTTCCAGCTAGCAGGCTGACACCACGCTATCCCTCTCACGCATTTTCAACCCTATCCATTGATTCCACCTGCATGAAACTCGACCTGAAGATTCTCGACGCGCGCATGCGCGAACAACTCCCGGCTTACGCGACCACGGGTAGCGCAGGCCTCGATCTGCGTGCATGCCTCGATGAGCCACTGACGCTGCAACCTGGCGAAACGGCTCTGGTGCCGACGGGTCTGGCCATCCACGTGGGTGACCCCGGCTATGCGGCCCTGATCCTGCCGCGCTCGGGGTTGGGTCATAAGCACGGTATCGTGCTGGGGAACCTGGTCGGCCTGATCGATTCGGATTATCAAGGTCAACTTATGATCTCGACGTGGAATCGCGGCCAGACTGCGTTCAAGTTGAATCCGATGGAACGCCTCGCCCAACTCGTGATCGTGCCGGTCGTGCAGGCCGAATTCAATATCGTCGACGACTTCGAGCTGAGCGATCGCGGCGCGGGTGGATTTGGCAGCACGGGCAAGCACTGAAGGTTTTGCGCACGGGCGATGTGCGCCCGCGAGGCGTTGCGGGCGTTAAACAAAAAAGCGGCTCGGGCCATTTGGCC
>NZ_JBAURZ010000047.1:0-46188 GCF_049581445.1 Paraburkholderia sp.
CGCCCGGACGGCGCAGGCCCGCGCACGCTTCGGTCATTTCCCTGAAGAGGCGGCCATAGGCATCGATGCCGTCCGTTTCGCGGAACGGGAAGCCGGTGCCGATCAGGCCGTCGGCGAGTCGGTCGCGGCGGCTTACGCGGATGCGGCGGTCGTTCAGGAACGCGCCGCGGCCACGCGAGGCGGTGAACAGGTCGTTGCGGTTCGGATCGTAGACGACTGCCTGCGTCACGATGCCCTTATGCGCGAGGGCGATCGACACGCAGTAGTACTGGAAACCGTGGATGAAGTTGGTGGTGCCGTCGAGCGGGTCGATGATCCACTGGTACTCGGACTCGTTGTCTGACTTGCCGGATTCTTCGGCAAGAATGGCGTGATCGGGGTAAGCGGTCTTCAGCGTGTCGATGATGGCCGCTTCTGATGCCTTGTCGACCTCCGTGACGAAATCGTTGTGCTGTTTCTTGCTGACCTGAACCAGGTCAAGGTCGAGGGACGCCCGGTTGATGATTTGCGCGGCGCGGCGGGCGGCCTTGACGGCGATGTTGAGCATGGGATGCATGAGCCTGGATCCTTGTGCCGGGGCAGCGTAGCTGCTTACCGGTAATGAGCCGATGAGAGCTGAACAGATCAGCTGGAAATCAGCAGAAAACAACGCAGAGCGACGCTGGACGGCGCGCTCCGTCGACGGAGACGAATTGGATAAGAACGAGGCGCTCGTGCAAAGACGGCGCGATAAACGTGATTTTACCCGACTCCGGCCATCTCCGGCAGCGTCGCGCTCGATCCGTGCGGCTCGTCCGTCCGATAGTGCGCCGATCCGGGCGAGCTGGCGTTACCATACAGGTCTTTAGCTCCCCATTTTTATCGTGGCCCAAACCCACATTCCGTCTTCTTCCTCTGCCTCGGACCTTTGTGGGCCGGACAGCGCCGCGCCGGTGCGCGGCGGCTTCACGTCGACGCGCTTCGTGCTGGTCGAACCCAGCCATCCCGGCAACGTCGGCGCGGCAGCGCGTGCGCTGAAAACGATGGGTTTTTCGCGGCTCGTGCTGGTGGCGCCCCGTGTTCCTCACGTGCAGTCCGATCCCGAGGCGATCGCCATGGCAAGCGGTGCCGACGACGTACTGGCCGGCGCGCATGTGGTGCCCACCTTGGCGGACGCGTTGAATGGCGTGCAATGGTCGGTGGCGTTGACGGCGCGCTTGCGCGAATACGGCCCACCGCAGTACGCGCCACGTGCGGCGGCGACACAGGCCCGCGAGCATGCTGTGCATGGTGATATCGCACTGGTGTTCGGCAACGAGCGTACGGGGCTTTCTAACGAGGATGTGGAGCGCTGTAGCGTGCTCGCGCACATTCCCGCGAACCCGGCCTATAGCTCGCTCAATCTGGCGCAGGCGGTACAGGTGCTGGCCTATGAGCTGCGCACGGCGTATCTCGGCGCAAGCGGCGTCAGTGTGGCCGGCAGCGCAGGCAGCATTGGCAGTGCGGCGTTTGCTGAGGGGCAGGGCGCAGATGTGGCTGCGCTCGCCCTGAGCGACGATATCGAGCGCATGTACGTGCATCTGGAAAACGCGCTGATCGCGCTCGAGTTTCTCGATCCGGCCAATCCGAAGAAACTGATGTCACGCCTGCGACGCCTTTTCGCACGCTCGGGGCTCGAACGCGAAGAGGTCAACATTGTGCGCGGTATCGCCAAGCACATTCTGCTGAAGGTGAAGACGCCAACAGGCGAAACACCCGGCGACGCTTCATCCGGCGCCGAAAAATCCTGACACGGCCCTGACTTAGGTCCGAGGGGGTTC
Organism: Paraburkholderia sp.; assembly: GCF_049581445.1. Lineage (GTDB taxonomy): Bacteria > Pseudomonadota > Gammaproteobacteria > Burkholderiales > Burkholderiaceae > Paraburkholderia. Next base: position 1,800 of record NZ_JBAURZ010000047.1, read on the forward strand.
CGAGGCTGGCGGCCGGGCACCGGTTGCCCTTGGACGAGAGAAGCGTCGCGGCCCGCGTGACAACCTTGCCTTCAGCGGGGGCATCCGGCAGGTTTTCGCCATTCGCCCTACAATCCCTCGAAACGTTCTAAGCAAAGCTGCCGATCTGCTAATCGGCGGCGATCTGTCGTGCCGTGTTCGGCAACGACGATTTTTCTTCCCCCATGCCGGCGCCACTACCATGTTCACGAGACTTCGCGAAGATATCGCCACGATCCGCGAGCGCGATCCCGCCGCTCGCAGCGGCTGGGAAGTCCTCACGTGCTATCCGGGCCTGCACGCGCTCGTGCTGCACCGGCTCGCTCATGCGTGCTGGCGAGCCGAGCGGCGCTGGATCGCGCGCTTCGTCTCGCAAATGGCGCGGTTTCTGACCGGTATCGAGATTCACCCCGGCGCGACGGTGGGCCGGCGTGTGTTCATTGATCATGGGATGGGCGTGGTGATCGGCGAGACCGCGGAGATCGGTGACGACTGCACCATTTACCAGGGCGTCACGCTTGGCGGGACGTCGTTGACGCGAGGTGCGAAGCGGCATCCGACGCTCGAGCGCGGTGTGATCGTCGGCGCGGGAGCGAAAGTACTCGGTGGCTTCACGATCGGCGCGGATGCAAAGATCGGGTCGAATGCGGTGGTGGTGAAGGCCGTGCCTGCCGGCGGCACAGCCGTTGGCAATCCGGCGCGCGTGATCCAGGCGGCGACCCGTGCCGCGTCGAGCGCCACAACGGCGGACGCACCGTGTGGCGCGAAGCCCGCATCTGAGCGTGCCGCCTTCTGCGCCTATGGCATAACTCCGAATGCCGATGATCCTGTATCCCTCGCAATTCATGGGCTGATCGATCATGCAGCCGGTCAATCGCAACGCATCGACGAGATTGTCGCTGCGCTGGAACGGCTGGGCGCGAGTCTGGAAGCATTGCAAGGCACGGACGCCGCGTTGCTCGATTTGCGGCGCCTGTCGGCGGCGATAGCGGGGAAGCCGGAGGTCGTGGAGGCCGGGCGCTGACTGGCGGTATTGGCGCTCACGTGGGTTTGCCGACGCGTTACTGTGCACCGACGAGCTTTGTCGGGCACCCACGGGTTATACGGCATCCAAGGCCGCCGACGAACGCTACTCGACGTCAAGCGGCGCGGTGCAACGTACTTCGACACGGTGTCTAGCTCAATCGAGCGGCAATGCTCTAAGCCCTGTGGCATCAATGCGCAGATAGCCGCCGCGTCGCTCGCCATGATCCAGATCCCAGTCCGGCAGAACCCAGCGTGTGCCGCCGGGCTCGGAATGCCGCGCCGGTCTGTGGGTATGACCGTGCACGAGGATCGTCGTACCAGTTTGTTTAAGAAGCGCCGCTACGCCTTCGTGCGTCACGTCGTACTTCGGTGAGACCGGCCGTGAGCGGCCTTCATGACTCGCCTTGCGCATCCTTTGAGCCAGCGCGTGCCGCCACTTGAAAGGCGATGCGAGGAACAGCATCTGCGCAGCGCGGCAGCGTGCGAAGCGGCGAAAGCGGATGTACGCGCGGTCCGACGTGCAGAGCGCATCGCCGTGCGCGAGTGTGATGCGTGCACCGAATGCGGTGATCACGAACGGATCGGGCAACCAGATCGCGCCGGCCGCTGTCATGAAGCGCTTGCCCAGCAGAAAGTCGCGGTTGCCATGCATGATGTAGAGCGCGATGCCGCGTTCCGACAACGTATGCATCAGGGCCGCCATACCCGCGACGAACGGGTCGCCGAGCATGTCGTCACCCACCCAGTATTCGAACAGGTCGCCGAGAATAAAGACGGAGTCGGCCTCTTCAGCCGTGAAGCGGATGAAGTGCTCGAACGCGGCGACCGTACGCGGGATCGCCTCGCTCAGATGCAGATCGGAGATGAAAAAAAACGGGCGCGCAGCGTGCGGGCGCTTGCCCTCGCCAGGCACGCCCGCGGCGGCGCTTCGCAGCGGCGTTTCTTGCAGCATTGAAGAGTGCCAGGTTCCAGTTGCAGTGAGTGCTTCGACCGAGTGGGTTCGGCGCGTTCAGCCTTAAGCGGTTCAGTCTGCGTGGCGGCTGCGCAATTGCTTCTGCCCGCCACGCTTCTTGCGCTAAGCGAGCTTAGTCGACGATGACCGCTTTCTCGATGATCACGTCGTCAGCCGGCACGTCCTGATGGAAACCCTTCGAACCGGTCTTGACCTTCTTGATCTTTTCGACCACGTCGAGGCCGTCAACCACCTTGCCGAACACGGCGTAACCCCAGCCTTGCGGCGTCGGCGACGAGTGGTTCAGGAAGTCGTTGTCGTTGACGTTGATGAAGAATTGCGCGGACGCCGAATGCGGGTCGTTGGTGCGTGCCATCGCGACCGAGCCGTTGACGTTCTTCAGGCCATTGTTTGCTTCGTTGGTGATCGGTGCTTCGGTCGGCTTTTGCTTCATGCCGGGTTCGAAGCCACCGCCCTGAATCATGAAGCCGTCGATGACGCGGTGAAACACCGTGTTGTCGTAATGACCGGCCTTCACGTAGTTGAGGAAGTTCTCGACCGACTTCGGTGCTTTTTCGGCATCCAGTTCAAGTTTGATGATGCCGTGATTCGTGTGCAGTTCGACCATGATGGAATCCTTTGCTGGACGGTGGGTGGAAGGCGACGCGCATCGTATGTTCGCATGACGCGTCGCCCGGGCATTGATTGTGCCAAGCCGGCGCTGGATTGCATCACCGGCTGTGCTGACTGCTGCTCAACCCGCAGCCTGCGTGCCAGGTATTCGCCTGGCGAGGCAGGTGAACGCGTGCTCGAGCTATTCGCGGGCTGATCGAAAGCTTATCGCGAGTTATTCGCTTACTTGCCGTTTACTTTTGGCGCTTACTTGCTGACCACGGTGGCCGACTCGATCACGATCGGCGTTTGGGGCACATCGGCCATCGGACCGCGCGTGGTGGTCGGTGTCCCTTCAATCTTCTTCACGACATCCATGCCGGCGGTCACCTTGCCGAACACGGCATAACCATTGCCGTCCTGGCCCGGATAGTCGAGACCGGCGTTATCCGCAGTATTGATAAAGAATTGCGCGGTGGCGGAATCCGGATCGCTGGTGCGTGCCATCGCAATCGTGCCGGTGGCGTTCTTCAGACCGTTGCGGCTTTCAAGCGGAATCGGCGCACGGGTCGGCTTCTCTGCAAAGCTCTGCGTGTAGCCACCGGCCTGAATCATGAAGCCAGGAATCACGCGATGGAAAATCGTGCCGCTGTACTGGCCGGACTTCACGTAGTCGAGGAAATTCGCCACCGTCTTGGGGGCCTTTTCCGGGTACAACTCGACACGGATGTCGCCGTCCGTGGTCTTGAAGAGGACGGACGGGTGCGCGGCCTGCGGCGCGGACTGGGCAAAAGCGGGTGCGTTCGCGATCAGGGCGGCGCTACCGAGCGCCAACATCAACCATTTCATGAAGATCCTCTGGGTGGAAAAAAACGTTGGCGATGACTCTACCGATGACTCTGCGTGAGCGTGCTGTGAACTTACTGCGACGGCGCCATATACGGCGGTATCGCGAGTGAGCCATTGGCGCCGCCAAACTGGAAGCTCGGCGATTCCGTGATGTTCGAGGTGGCTCGGTTCGTGTACTCGTCGGGCGCAGCCACTTTCTTCACGGGCGTCGCGCTCTTGGGCGGCGAGACGATCTTCTGGATGTCGGCGAGGCGCTGCTGCGTCGTGCCGCTCGCCTGGCCGAGGCCTTGTGCGCGCTGATACGCCGAGGCCGCGAGGCGCAGATACAGGTCGCCCAGGTTCTCGTACGCGAGGCCGTAGTTCGGGTTCGCCTTGGTGGCGGTTTCGAGCGCCGCGCGCGCTTCCGTGTAGCGGCCTTGCTTGGCGTAGAGCGCCGCAAGGTTGTTGTACGGCTCGGGCAACTCAGGGTAAGCCTGCGTCAGGGCGACGAATGCGCTGATGGCTTCGTCGTCGCGATTCAGGTGCGCGAGCACCGTGCCGCGCTTGAATTGTGCCTGGGCGTCACGCGGATTCGCGGCAATGCGCGCGTCGAGCTGGGTGAGCGCCGCGTTCCAGCTTTTCTTCGCGATCAAGGCGTCGATTTCCGGTGTGCCGTCGCGCACAGCCGGGCCTGCCGACAGCGCGGGGCTCTTTTGCGCATACGCGGGAGCACCCGGCACGAACAGCACGGCAAGGCCGCACAGGGCCGTCGCGGCTAGGGTCGCAGCGCTGCGCGCGCGGCCGCTGGAAGGTTTCATAGGCTCAGGTCTGGATGTTATACTCCGAGCCATTCTAACAAAAGGTCTGAGCGTTCCGTTGAACCGCAGACTGTCTTTTCGCCACTCGTGGTCGTCTCCGCTTTGACCGCAGCCTGACCGCCGCACCAGGTGCACCGGTTTGCTGCTGTATATGCCGTCCCGTCTGCAATACCGGCGCGGCATGCACGTAACGCATTGCGGATTTCTTTCGGCCCACGCATCGTCTCTATGGAATCACTGCGCATCTACAACACGCTCGCGCGTGAAAAGCAAACTTTCGTGCCGCTGCAAGAGGGTGTCGTACGAATGTACGTCTGCGGGATGACGGTGTATGACTACTGTCACATTGGTCACGCACGCGTGATGGTCGTGTTCGATATCGCACAGCGGTGGCTGCGCACGCTCGGCTACAACGTGACTTATGTGCGCAACATTACCGATATCGACGACAAGATCATTCGCCGCGCTGTCGAAAACGGCGAGACGATCAAGGCGCTTACGGACCGCTTCATCAAGGCACTGCATGAAGATGCGGATGCGCTTGGCATCGAGCGGCCCGATCTCGAACCGCGCGCGACGGAATATATCCCGCAGATGCTCGGTATGATCGATAAACTCGAAGCCAACGGCTACGCATATCAGGCAAGCGATGGCGACGTGAACTACGCCGTGCGCAAATTCGCTGACTACGGCAAGCTCTCGGGCAAGTCGATCGAGGATCTGCGCGCAGGCGAACGCGTGGCGGCCAACGACGCGAAGCAGGATCCGCTCGATTTCGTGCTGTGGAAGCAGGCCAAAGCTGATGAACCCGCTGATACGGGCTGGGATTCTAAATACGGGCGCGGCCGTCCCGGTTGGCACATTGAATGCTCAGCCATGGGCTGCACATTGCTTGGCGATCATTTCGACATTCACGGTGGCGGCCAGGACCTGCAGTTTCCGCACCATGAAAATGAAATCGCGCAAAGCGAAGCCGCGACAGGTCAAACGTTCGTCAATTACTGGATGCACAACGGCTACGTTCAGATCGACAATGAGAAGATGTCAAAGTCACTCGGCAACTTCTTTACGATTCGAGAAGTGCTCGCGCAATATGACGCTGAGGTCGTGCGTTTCTTCATTGCGCGTGCGCACTACCGTTCGCCGCTGAACTATAGCGATACGCATATCGACGACGCGCGCGGCGCACTGACGCGTTTGTACACGTCATTGAAAGACGTGACGGCGGATGATGCCGAACTTGACTGGAACGAAGCGCACGCGCAGCGTTTTCGCGCGGCGATGAATGACGACTTCAACACGCCGGTTGCGGTAGCGGTGCTGTTCGAACTCGCTACTGAGGTGAATCGCACGCGCGATGCTGCGCTGGCCCGACAACTGCGTGCTCTCGCGGGCATTATCGGACTGCTCGGCCGTGAGCCGCGTGCATTTCTGCAGCAGGCGTCAGGCAGCGCGAGTGAAAGCGCGCTCGACACTACCGCGATCGAAGCGAAGATTGCTGCGCGTGTGGCAGCCAAGCAGGCGAAGGACTATGCGGCAGCAGACCGGATTCGGGCCGAATTGCTCGAGGCCGGCGTTGCACTTGAAGACAAACCGGGCGGGTTGACCGAGTGGCGGCGCGTGTAAGCGTACCTCGTACTTCCCTTTGATCGATTCGCCAGGCAGGAGGCAGGATGGCAACGGCCACGAAGACGTCGGCTAAACGGGCCGCGTCTCAAACAAGCACGTCAGTTGCAGTGAAAGCGACTCACGCACGCAGCGGCAACACTGCGAAAGCGCCGGCCGGCACCACCAAGGTGGGCGGCAAGACGGGCAGTACCGCAAGCAAGACGGTGGTGAAGCGCGGCCTCAACGGCACAGGTGCGCACGCAGTCGTACCGAAAGCGACGAGGCTTGCAAAACCGGCGCGTGCAGCGCGCGGCAAAAATGATGGCATCAATGGTGCCAACGGCGCGTTGCCGGTCGAGATCAAGGGCGAGGCCCAGGAACTCGCGCGCGATGCACTGCATGAAGGCGAAGTCGTGCGCAAATCACGTGCATTGGATGATGCCAATGTCGCGGTACCGGTTCAGATGGGAGGCCTCACGCCCGAAGTAACGCGCCCCGCATATTGGGACAAAGCTTGCGCGGACCTGGTCAAGCGCGACCGTATTCTGAAGAAACTGATTCCAAAATTTGGCCCCGTGCATCTGATGAGCCGCGGCGATCCGTTCGTGACGCTGGCCCGTTCGGTGGTGGGGCAGCAGATCTCGGTAGCCTCGGCGCAGGCGGCATGGCAGCGCGTCGAAACCGCGTGTCCGAAGCTCGTGCCGCAACAGTTCATCAAGCTGGGTCAGGACAAGCTGATGGCGTGCGGCTTGTCGCGGCGCAAGGCCGAATACATTCTCGATCTGGCCGAACACTTTGTCTCGGGTGCGTTGCACGTGGGCAAGTGGACCTCGATGGACGACGAGGCGGTGATTGCCGAACTGACGCAGATTCGCGGCATTGGACGCTGGACGGCGGAGATGTTCCTCATCTTCAATCTGTCGCGCCCGGACGTTTTGCCGCTCGACGATCTCGGTCTGATTCGCGCAATCAGCGTCAACTATTTCAGTGGCGAGCCGGTCACGCGCAGTGAAGCACGCGAAGTTGCCGCGAACTGGGAGCCGTGGCGCACGGTTGCCACATGGTATATGTGGCGTAGCCTCGATCCGTTACCGGTCGACTACTGAGCGCTCCCCGCCTGGCGCCCGGCGCCGGCTTTCTGCGTGAAAACGCGGGCGGCCCAGCGCTTGCTGAGCATGTAATGCTGGTGGATTGCTACCTAGAAACTATCAATTTTTCCGATTCGATAGTTTCGCGGTGGTTTTGACAGCGGCGGTCGCGGTTAGAATACGCGCTGCCGGTAAGTCCAAGGATTAAAACCAATGAAGACCACCTTTCTGGATTTCGAGCAGCCGATCGCTGAGCTCGAAGCGAAGATCGAAGAATTGCGCTTCGTGCAGGACGATTCGGCCGTCGATATTTCGGAAGAAATCGAGCGGCTGTCCAAGAAGAGTCAACAGCTCACCAAAGATCTCTACGCGAATCTGTCGCCGTGGCAGGTTTCGCAGATTGCGCGCCATCCGCAGCGCCCGTACACGTTCGACTACGTGAGCGAATTGTTTACCGATTTCCATGAACTGCATGGCGACCGCGCCTTTGCAGACGACTTGGCAATCGTGGGCGGCTTTGCCCGTTTCAATGGCCAGTCTTGCATGGTGATCGGCCACCAGAAGGGGCGCGACACCAAGGAACGCTCGCTGCGCAATTTCGGCATGCCGCGTCCGGAAGGCTATCGCAAGGCCGAACGTCTGATGCGTCTGGCCGAAAAATTCGGCTTGCCGATCTTCACCTTCATCGACACGCCGGGCGCCTACCCTGGCATCGGTGCTGAAGAGCGTGGCCAATCGGAAGCGATCGGCCGCAACCTGTATGTGATGGCCGAACTGAAGACGCCGATCATCTCGACGATTATCGGTGAGGGCGGTTCGGGCGGCGCGCTCGCGATTGCCGTGGGCGACAGCGTATTGATGCTGCAATTCTCGACGTATTCGGTGATTTCGCCGGAAGGCTGCGCATCGATTCTGTGGAAGAGTGCGGCCAAGGCGCCTGAAGCGGCGGAAGCGCTGGGCCTCACCGCGCATCGTTTGAAAGCGCTTGGGCTGATCGACAAGATCGTCAATGAGCCGCTGGGCGGCGCGCATCGCGATCCGAAGGGTATGGCCGCCATGCTGCGTCGTGCGCTCGCCGACTCGCTGCGCCAGTTCCAGGGCATGAGCATTCCCGACCTGCGCGAACGCCGTTTCGAACGGCTGATGGCGTACGGCAAGTACAAGGAAACGACGCCGGGCGCATAAGCCCGCGCCGGCTCTCCATTGCACGGCGCCTCGCGCCCCAGGCCCTGCCGCCGTGACTCATCCCGCTGATCATCCCGCTGATCATCCCGCCGACCGCCTCGTCCTCGAGGCGGTCGGCGCTGCGCTTTCTGCGCAGCCGTCCGGCACGCGCATCGCGGTGGCTTTTAGCGGGGGGGTCGATTCGGCTGTGCTGCTCGATGCCGCAGTGCGCGTTGCGGGAGCGGCGCGTTGCATTGCGTTGCATGTTCATCATGGCCTTAGCCCTTACGCCGATCAATGGCTCGCGCATTGTGAGGCGTTTGCACGCGAGCGGGGTGTCGATTTCGCTGCGCAACGCGTCGAGGTGGCGAGAGACGTGGGCCTCGGTGTTGAAGCGGCTGCGCGTGACGCGCGTTATCGCGCGCTCGATGCGCTCTGCGCGCAGCACGGCGCTGGCACCTTGTGGCTCGCGCAGCACGCCGACGATCAAGCCGAAACGGTTCTGCTGCAATTGCTCCGTGGCGCGGGTCTGCCAGGACTCGCTGCGATGGCACCGCAATACGCGCCACCTGGCGCGACAGCGATGCGCATACGGCCGTTCTTGCATTTGTTGCGCGCGCAACTAGAGCAGTACGCGCAGGCTCGAAAGCTGACGTGGATCGAAGATGAATCGAACGCGGACACCCGTTATGCGCGCAATGCCTTGCGTCATGATGTGCTGCCCACGCTGGCTGTCCAGTTTCCGGGTTTTCGCGATGCGTTAGCGCGCACCGCGGCGCATGCGGCATCCGCACAACGTCTGCTGGATGAGTTGGCGCGAATCGACCTCGACGCTGCCGCGTGTGACGAAGGCCGCGCGCTTTCGCACGATGCCTTACTCGGGTTCGACGATGAACGCGCGCTGAACCTGCTGCGTTACTGGATGCGCTCGCTTGGTTTGCCAGCCGCGTCGAGCGCGCGTCTGAGCGATGCGTTACGGCAACTGCGCGAAGTCAGCGACGCTCACAACCTGCGCGTGGATCATGCGGGCGAAGCGCTGCGCAGCTATCGTGGCCAGATCTACTGGGAAGCGGGCGACAGCTCAGAGCCCGCTGACGAAACGGCGCTCGCTGGGCGCCCGGTCAGTCAACTGGCGTGGCGCGGCGAATCGATCTGGCGCTTGCCGCAGTGGCGCGGCACGTTCGTATTCGTCGACACGGCGGCCGACGATCCCCTTGCGATTTCAGCAGCCGTGCTGAGCGGCGCCCTGCTGAGCGCCCACTCACGCAGCGGCGGCGAGCGTATGCGCAGCAGCGCGCAGGGACCGAGCCGTACCTTGAAGAATCTGTTTCAGGAGCAGGGCGTGCCTGCGTGGAAGCGTGATGTGCCGCTGCTGTTCGTCGGCGACACGTTGCTGTTCGTGCCCTTGCTGGGCGTGAATCGCGCTGCATTGACGGCGACACCATCTACCGGCAGCGTCGACGCCGAAGGGGGCGCCCGTCACGTGCGTATCGAGTGGCGCGAGGACCTGACAATCGCCTGACCGACCGGTCGGGCGGCTGGCGGCGGACGCGCCCAGTCTTGTTGCGGGCGCGTGAGCGTGTCTTCAGGCCGGGCGCAAATCCTTTGTGGACAAGCCTTTGCAACCGTTATTGCCAGGATTGTGGCTTGTCTTTTTGCGCTCTATCAGGTACGTTAACTTGTTTGCCCAAGCCGCTTTTGATGTCGCCATTGCTGTTTTCCGGGCGTTTTTCTATATTTTCCGGCAACCAGTGGCAGTCCCAGGCGATCCCTCGCGGGCAAATCCGCGCGTGCTGCACGTGCGCTGCATCTACACCGCCACACTTCGCCGTCGTTCCTGAAACGTTGCGCTTTGGTGCTTTTGTGCGGTCGTCTCCAGCGCGCCAGCGCGGTTACTTCTCCAGTTCAGAACGACAATGGCACTCATCGTACATAAATACGGCGGTACTTCGATGGGCTCGGTCGAGCGCATCAAGAACGTCGCGAAGCGCGTCGCGAAATGGCACAAAGCTGGCCACAAGATGGTCGTGGTGCCCTCGGCGATGTCGGGCGAAACCAACCGCTTGCTCGGCCTCGCGAAAGACATTTCGGCTCAGCCGAGCCCACGCGAGCTGGACATGATTGCCGCCACCGGCGAGCAGGTCAGCTCGGGGCTGCTCGCCATCGCCCTGCAGGAAGCAGGCGTTGACGCAGTCAGCTATGCGGGCTGGCAAGTGCCGGTCAAAACGGATAGCGCATTCACCAAAGCCCGCATCAGCGAAATCGACGGTGCACGCGTGCTGAGCGATCTCGAAGCGGGCAAAGTCGTGGTGATTACCGGCTTCCAGGGCATTGACCCGGAAGGCCATATCACGACGCTTGGGCGCGGCGGCTCGGACACTTCGGCGGTGGCGGTTGCGGCTGCGCTGAAGGCTGACGAGTGCCTGATTTATACCGACGTCGACGGCGTCTACACGACTGACCCGCGTGTGGTTGAAGAGGCACGGCGCCTGGACCGCGTGACGTTCGAAGAAATGCTGGAGATGGCAAGCCTGGGTTCGAAGGTGCTGCAGATCCGCTCGGTGGAATTCGCTGGCAAATATCAGGTAAAGACGCGCGTGCTGTCGAGCCTGACGGATCCGCTGATACCGCTCGAAGCCGAAATGACCTCGGGCACCCTGATTACTTTTGAAGAAGACGAGACCATGGAAAAAGCAGTCATCTCGGGCATCGCGTTCCAACGCGACGAAGCACGTATCGCCGTGATGGGTGTACCCGACAAGCCGGGCATCGCCTACCAGATCCTCGGTCCGGTGGCGGACGCGAATATCGACGTCGACATGATCATCCAGAACCAGAGCGTCGAGGGCAAAACGGCCTTCACGTTCACGGTGGGCCGCGGCGACTATCAGCGCGCCATGGACATTCTCACGGGTCAGGTCAAGGATCACGTGAAGGCCGAGCAGGTGCTGGGCGATCCGAAGGTGTCGAAGGTGTCGGTGGTCGGCGTTGGCATGCGCTCGCACGTCGGTATCGCGAGCACGATGTTCCGCACGCTGTCGGAAGAGGGCATCAACATCCAGATGATCTCAACCTCCGAAATCAAGATTTCGGTGCTGATCGACGAGAAGTACATGGAGCTCGCCGTGCGCGCGCTGCATAAGGCGTTCGAGCTGGATCAGGCGTAACGTCGCTGGCGGGTTTGCATGGCGAGTTTGTATAAATTCGCGTGAATTTGCGGGACAAACGGGGCGCTAAAAGAGCGCCCCGTTTGTTGTGCTGCGGCCATGCGAACAAATTGCGTCGGCGTTGACTAATCTGGCACAAAAAATGTCCGGTAGACATTGACCTTCGCCGTTTAGGCCGCTATTATCTTGGCTTCGTCGCGCTGACTCCCTGCGCGACCGAAAGTTTGGGAGACGTGGCCGAGAGGTCGAAGGCACTCCCCTGCTAAGGGAGCATCTGGGCCAAAACCTGGATCGAGGGTTCGAATCCCTCCGTCTCCGCCAGCAATGGCGGCTGAACCCCAAGAGATCGCGGTCTCTTGGGGTTTTGTTTTTTGTGGGTCGCATTGTGGTCGTTTGCGCGGAACGGAAAACTGTCTTTCGAGACGAACGGTTTGCCCGCTGAGCCAGAAAATGCATTTGCTTCGGATGCCGAAGCAAAACGCATGGTCGGGCGCCCGGGGTGATCGGCAGAAAGCGCGCGGTATGCCGTGTGCTCCTCGCTTGCGCCTGAATGACCAGTCCATGTGTTACGGCGGGGGTGGTTTTTCACAGAAACCTGGTCCTGTGTAACCAGACGTAACCAGGCGCTTCAGAGTGCGATGTTATGCATCAGTTCTTACAAACTTGAAATACGCGGATCGTTTCCTTGCGCTATATTTCGGCCAACAACACCACACACTTGTTAAAAAGGTGAATTCCATGAAGTCCGCTCGTCTTGTTCCGCTTCTCATCGGGGTCCTCGCGCTGGGCGCGTCGGGTGCAGCAATGGCCGGCGTGAGCGTGGGTGTCAACATCGGTATTCCGGCACCGGTCTACGTCGCTCCGGCGCCTGTGTATGCGCCGCCGCCTCCGCCGGTCGTTTATCAACCGGCTCCTGTCTATTACGGTGGCCCGGCTATCGTGATCGGCTGGCACGGCGACCGCTACTGGGACGGCCGTCGCTACTGGGGTCGTGACGACTGGTATCGCCATCACGGTGGCTATCACGGCGGTGGCGGTTACCACGACCATGACCACGGTCACTGGAACTAAGCTGCACAGGTTTGCTATGGCAAGCCTGAAAACAAAAAACCGCCGTTTTCCCGGCGGTTTTTTGTTGCCTGTTGCGTGAGACCAGAGGTTGCGCCTCAGCGCGTTACTCTGGTCCCACGGCAAAATGATGGCTGTTGTGCCCTGCGCGTTCAGCGCGCGCAAGTGAGCAGCGCACGCGATTACTCTGCGACGGCAGCCATGCCCCCCACTACGGAGTTAAAACCGCTATCGACGTGCAGGATTTCTGCCGTCACGCCAGCCGCCAGATCCGACAGCAGAAACGCTGCAGAATTGCCTACCTGCTCGATCGTCACGTTGCGCTTGAGCGGTGCATTGCCTTCGACGAAATCGAGAATCTTGCCGAAGCCCTTGATGCCGCTTGCCGCGAGCGTCTTGATCGGACCAGCCGAAATACCATTGACGCGCACACCTTTCGCGCCGAGCGAGACAGCCAGATAGCGCACGCTCGCTTCGAGCGATGCCTTGGCAAGACCCATGGTGTTGTAGTTGGGGATGGCGCGCTCTGAACCGAGATAGCTGAGCGTGAGCAGTGCCGCGTTCGACGAGAGCATCGGCAGAGCAGCCTTGGCGAGCGCTGGGAAGCTGTATGCGGAAATATCGTGGGCGATGCGGAAGTTTTCGCGCGTCATGCCGTCGAGAAAGTCGCCGGCAATCGCCTCACGCGGCGCAAAGCCGATCGAGTGGACAAGGCCGTCGAGGGTGTCCCAGCGTTCCTTGAGCGAAGTGAAGAGCGCTTCGATCTGCGCGTCGTCAGCCACGTCGCACGGAAATATCAGGTCGCTGCCGAATTCGGTCGCGAACTCGGTGATGCGGTCCTTGAAGCGGTCGCCGACGTACGTGAACGCCAGTTCTGCGCCTTCGCGCTTGCAAGCCTGCGCAATGCCGTACGCGATCGAACGGTTCGACAGGAGGCCCGTCAGCAAGATTCGTTTACCAGCGAGGAAGCCCATGAATTCTCCTAATGAAGTCAGCGCGCCGCGAGCTCAGATGTGCGGGATCGCGCGGGATTATTGGGTAGAATTCTCTCACATTGCAACTGCCCACTGACCAACAAGGCCCCTATGACAACTGGCTCGCGCTGGGTTCAAGCGCTGTGCGCAGGCTTATTGGCTACGCTGCACACCATGAATGAGAGGCTCTCGCGTGTCTGTTTGCCGGCTGTGCCACGCTCTTTGGCGCACGCTTTGCTGATCTTCTGTGCAGTCGGCGCTGCATCGCTGGCGGCCTCGCCGGCGCACGCGGCCTACGCGATCGCGCAATATGGCGAGCCGAAATATCCCCCCGGTTTCACACACTTCGACTACGTCAACCCGGATGCGCCGAAGGGCGGCACACTGGTACTGGCCAATCCGGACCGGCAAACGAGCTTCGACAAGTTCAACCCGTTCACGCTGCGCGGCAATGCAGCGCCGGGCATGGGCTTTCTGTTCGAGAGTCTCGCCACGGGAAGCTCTGACGAGGTTGCGACCGAGTACGGCTTGCTCGCCGACGACATTCGCATCGCGCCGGACGGCTTGTCGACCACCTTCCACATCAATCCGCACGCGCGTTTCTCGAACGGGGACCCGGTGACGGCGGACGACGTCAAGTTCTCCTTCGACACGCTAAAAAGCCCTCAGGCCGCGCCGTCGTTTGCGTCGTATTTTGCTGACATCACGCGAGCCGTGGTGGTCGATCCGCAAACGATCCGCTTCGAGTTTCGCGAGCACAACCGCGAGTTGCCGTTGCTCGCGGGCGGTATTCCCGTGTTCTCGCACAAGTGGGGTATGAAGCCGAATGGCACGCGAATTCCGTTCGATCAACTCGCGTTCGAAAAACCGATCGCGAGCGGCCCGTATCTGATCGAAAGCTACAGCAATGGCCGCACCATTACGTTCCGGCGCGATCCGAACTATTGGGGCGCGACGTTGCCGGTGCGGGTCGGCTCGAACAACTTCGATCGCATCACCTACAAGCTGTATTCCGACGACACTGCGCGCCGCGAGGCGTTCAAGGCAGGGGAGTACGACGCGATGGTGGAAATGGTTGCGCGCAACTGGGTGCGGCGCGATGTTGGCAAGCCATTCGACAACGGCGAATTGATCAAGCGTGAATTTCCGCAGCACAACGGCAACGGCATGCAGGGTTTCGTGCTGAATCTGCGCAAGCCGATGTTCCAGGACGTACGGGTGCGCAAGGCGCTCGATCTTGCGCTCGATTTCCAATGGCTCGACCGGCAGCTTTTCTACAACCAGTACACGCGGATCGACAGCTACTACGTCAATACCCAGTGGCAGGCCACCGGCACGCCGAGCGCGGGTGAACTGGCGTTGCTCAACCCGTGGCGCGGCCAGCTTGATCCGGCGGTGTTCGGCCCGATGCCGAAACAGCCCGACACCGATCCTCCCGGCTCGCTGCGAGCCAACCTGCTGCAAGCCCGCGCGCTACTCGCCGCGGCCGGCTGGACCTATCGCGACGGCGCGCTGCGCAATGCGCAAGGGCAGCCGTTCGTCTTCGAGATGCTGGACGATTCTTCCGGCGCGGCGGTGTGGCCTCCGGTAATTGCCACGTACCAGCGCAATCTTGCGAAGCTCGGCATTACGTTGAACTATCGTACGACGGATTTTGCCGTGTACCAGAAGCGCCTTGACGCGTTTGAGTTCGATGCAACGATCATCAAGGTGCCCGACGAGCAGGTGCCGGGGACCGACCAGGTGGAGCAGTTCGGCAGCAAGGCCGCCGATATCCCTGGCTCCAACAATCTGGGTGGCCTCAAGTCGCCAGCCGTCGACGCCATTTTGCGCGCGCTGGTTCAGGCCCAGACGCTCGAGCAACTGGTCGCCGCCACCCATGCGCTCGACCGGGTGTTGATGCATGGCTATTATGTGGTCCCGCATTGGTACAGTTCGGTGTGGCGCGTCGCGTTCAAGCGTGGCATGGCGTGGCCCCAAACCCTGCCGCTGTACTATTCAGCAGGCGACTGGATCACAACGAACTGGTGGTTCACGCCTACGCAGAGCAAACCTTGAAAACATTGCTGTTGCGTTTCGTTGGTCCCGTCCGTCATTTCAACGTATTGCGCTAGCGCATCGGAAACGCCGCCATGTGGAGCTACATCCTCAAACGCCTGCTGTTGATGATTCCGACTTTGCTCGGTGTGCTAACGCTGACCTTCGTCGTGATCCAGTTCGTGCCCGGTGGCCCGGTCGAGCAAATGACGCATGAGTTACGCAAAGGCGCGGAAAACGGCGCGCCGTTTGGTTTGCGTGCACACACCGGCGTCGACGCCAAACAGATTGAACAGCTCAAGGCGTTATACGGATTCGACAAGCCGCCGCTCGAACGCTACGGCCTGATGCTCAAACGCTTTGCAACCTTCGATCTGGGGCAAAGCTATTTCCGTCATCAAAGCGTGTGGTCGCTGGTGGTGTCGAAGCTGCCGGTGTCGATCAGCATCGGCTTGTGGACCTTCTTTCTCACATATCTGATTTCGGTGCCACTCGGCATTGCCAAGGCCGTGCGCAACGGCTCGCATTTCGACTTCGCCACCAGCCTGATCGTGCTGATCGGTTACGCCATTCCGGGCTTTGTGCTTGGCGTTCTGCTACTGGTGTTGTTTGGCGGCGGCTCGTTCCTGCAACTCTTTCCGCTGCGCAATCTCACGTCTGATAACTGGGCGCAGTTCAGTCTGGGTCACAAGATCCTCGACTATCTGTGGCACATCACGTTGCCGATTACGGCATCGGTGGTGGGTAGCTTCGCGGTCGTCACGATGCTGACCAAGAACGCGTTTCTCGACGAGATCCGCAAGCAATACGTGTTGACTGCGCGGGCCAAGGGACTCTCCGAGCGGCGCGTGCTGTGGAAGCATGTGTTTCGCAATGCGTCGCTGCCGTTGATTGTCGGTTTTCCAGGCGCGTTCATCGGCGCGTTTTTCACCGGCAGTCTACTGATCGAAACGTTGTTCTCCCTCGACGGCCTGGGGCTGCTGTCGTATCAATCCGTGGTGCAGCGCGATTATCCGGTGGTGCTCGGCACGCTTTATCTGTTCACGCTGATCGGTCTGGCCACCAAGCTCATCTCCGATCTCTGCTACGTCTGGGTCGATCCCCGGATTCAATTCGAACAACTGGAGCGCTGATTTGAGTCGAGCCCGTTCCCGAGCCGATCTGGCGCCGCGTACCGAGCCAGTGCGCGCCTTCGTGTCGCCGTCGCCGGCGCGCCGCGTCTGGCAGCGTTTTCGCAAGCAGCGTCTGGGCTACTGGAGTCTGATCGTTTTTCTCGTCGTGTTTGGGGCGAGTCTGGCCGCACCGCTGTGGTCCAACGACAAGCCGCTGGTGGTCCGTTATGACGGGCAAACGTATTTCCCGATGTTCAAGACATATCCGGAGACCGCATTTGGCGGCGACTTTCCGACACCGGCCGACTATCTCGATCCGTATGTTCGCGACCGCTTTAGCAAGCCGGGTAATTTCGCGCTGTATCCGCCCAATCCGTATTACTACGACACGCTCAACTACTTTTCAAAGGCGCCCAACCCGGCGCCCCCTTCGCGCGATAACTGGCTTGGCACCGACGACCGCGGCCGCGATCTGTTTGCGCGCCTGATATATGGGTTCCGCGTGTCGGTTGAATTCGCGCTGGTGCTGACGCTGATCGGCACCGTGCTTGGTATCCTGGCCGGTGCCGTGCAGGGCTTCTTCGGCGGACGTACTGATATCTTCGGGCAGCGACTCATTGAAATCTGGAGTGCGATGCCGGAGTTGTATCTGCTGATCATCTTCGCGTCGATCTTCGAGCCGGGTTTCATCCTGCTGATCGTGCTGTTGTCTCTGTTCGGCTGGATTGGTTTGTCCGACTACGTGCGTGCGGAGTTTCTGCGCAACCGCACCCAGGACTACGTGCGTGCGGCGCGCGCGATGGGACTGTCGAACTGGCAGATCATGTGGCGTCATGTATTGCCCAACAGTCTGACACCCGTTATTACGTTCCTGCCGTTTCGCATGAGTGGCGCAATCCTGTCGTTGACGAGTCTCGACTTTCTCGGTCTGGGTGTGCCGTCGCCCACGCCGAGCCTCGGCGAACTGCTCGCGCAGGGCAAGGACAACCTCGACGCGTGGTGGATTTCGTTGTTCACCTTCGGTGTGCTGGTCATCTTGCTGCTGTTGTTGACGTTCATGGGCGACGCGTTGCGCAATGCCCTCGACACCCGCATCTCCGATGCGATGCGCGCCGGAGGCAACCAGTGAGCGAAGCGCTAAAGCAAACCGTGGCAGGACCGTTGCTCGAACTCGATCGTCTGCGCGTGACGTTTGGCGACACGGTTGCCGTGAAGGACGTGACGCTCGCGATCGGACGTGGCGAGAGGGTGGCGCTGGTCGGTGAATCGGGCTCGGGCAAGAGCGTGACGGCGCTGTCGATCTTGCGTCTGTTGAACGATGCCGACGTGAGCGGGGCGATCCGCCTTGACCGCGAAGATCTGCTGGCAAAGAGCGAACGCGAGATGCAAGGTCTGCGCGGCTCCGCGATTGCGATGATCTTTCAGGAGCCGATGAGCGCGCTCAATCCGCTTTATACGGTCGGTGAGCAGATCGCGGAGACGATTGTGGTCCACGATGGCGTGCCGGCCAAAGAGGCGCGCAAGCGTGCCGTTGCGCTGCTCGCGCGTACGGGCATCACGGAGCCGGGCAAGCGCGTTAATAGCTACCCGCATCAGCTATCCGGCGGCCAGCGGCAACGCGCGATGATTGCGATGGCACTCGCCTGCCGTCCACGTCTGCTGCTCGCTGACGAGCCGACCACGGCGCTCGACGTGACGATCCGCGCCCAAATCGTTGAACTGCTGCTCGAACTACAACGCGACGAAGCGGAAAAGCGCGGCATGGCGGTGCTGCTGATCACACACGATCTAAATCTGGTTCGTCACTTTGCACAGCGGGTCGCGGTGATGGAAAAGGGCGTGCTGGTCGAGAGCGGTACGGTTGAGCAGATCTTTACGTCACCGCAGCATCCGTACACGCAGCGGCTACTGCAAAGCCGTCCGGAGCGCACGGTCGTGCCGGTGCTGCCCATTTCGCCCGTGCTGCTCGAGGCGCGTGATGTATCGGTCGAATTCAAAACGAAGCTGCCGGGTTTCGGCGGCTGGTTTCGCTCGGGACGCTTCCGCGCGGTGGCGGACGCGAGCGTGTCGGTGAGGCAGGGTGAGACGCTGGGTATCGTCGGCGAATCAGGGTCCGGAAAATCGACCCTCGCGATGGCGCTGTTAGGTCTGCAACGTACCGCTCAGGGCGAGATCGAATTTCAGGGCAGGCCGCTGTCGAGTTATCGCGGCGCGGAGCAGACCGCGCTGCGCTCCAACATGCAAGTGGTCTTCCAGGACCCGTTTAGTTCACTTTCGCCACGCCAGACCATTGAGCGCATCGTCGGTGAGGGGCTGGCTTTGCACCGGCCGCAACTCGACGCCGAAGCACGGCGCAACAAGGTAGTTGCCGTGCTGCGAGAGGTTGGCCTCGATCGCACGGTGCTCTACCGTTACCCGCACGAATTTTCCGGAGGGCAGCGGCAGCGCATCGCCATTGCGCGGGCGTTGGTGCTCGAACCGCGCATCCTGATCCTCGACGAACCCACCAGCGCGCTCGACGTGTCAATCCAGCAGCAGGTCCTCAAGCTCCTCACCGGGTTGCAACACAAGTACAACCTCGGGTTCGTTTTCATCAGCCATGACCTGGCGGTGATCGGCGCGATGGCGCATCGCGTGGCGGTCATGCAAAACGGTTCAATTGTGGAAACGGGCGAAGTGGAGAAGATTTTTGCGACACCGGCCCATCCTTACACTCGAAAGCTGTTGGAAGCCGCTTTGTCCGGCTGATATTCACCAATTGGGTGCGTGTCGCGATTGTATTTTTCTATTTGTTTTGACACGTGAATACTTACTGGCTAGTATCGACCAAACTTTTTTCCGTATCCCACTGATTTTTAGGCAAAAAATACCGACCAATGCAGCACCGAAACTTAACCCAGGCTTGCACGCGCGTCGTCGCCGGGATGTTCATTGGCGTACTGATGGCAGCAGCTCCCGGCGTGTTCGCCGACGAAGTAAGCAGTTCAAGTCAGAATGCTTCATTTTCGATCCAGGACGGGTCGAATTCCTTGTCCGCATCCCCTTTGCAAAATAGCAGCGCCGCTACCGATTCCAGTAGCGGCGCGCGTTCGTTTTTGTCTGGCATGGCCGGCAAAGCGGGCGATGTTGTGGTCGGCGCGCTAAATATGATTGGCGTGCGTTACCGCTGGGGCGGCAACACGCCGGATTCAGGGCTCGATTGCAGCGGCTTCGTGCGCTACGTTTTCCAGGACACGTTGGGCATGGCGCTGCCGCGCCGTGCTGAAGAAATGAGTCGGGTTGGCGAAAAAGTCAGCATGAGCGACCTGAAGCCGGGCGATCTGGTGTTCTTCAACACGATGCGCCGCACGTTCTCGCACGTTGGCATCTATATCGGCGACAACAAGTTCGTGCATTCGCCGTCCACGGGCAGCACGATCCGGGTTGACGATCTGGATGAAGGTTACTGGGAAAAGCGTTTTACGGGCGCACGCCGGATTGAGACTTCGTACCAGGGTGCGCAGGATCTGAAACAGCGCGTGAACGCTACGCTGAACGGCGGTAACAATTAAGTTCTCTGCTGAGAGTTGACAACCAGGTAGTCGCAAAAGGGCCTGCTTCTATTGAAGCAGGCTTTTTTATTGCCGTAATGCTGCATACACCCTTCAAGCGCGGTGCAGCGCCTCAGGTGCAACCCCGTTACGCTGCTGCCTGAATTGCCGCCAACTTGCGTTGCAACTCCGGCATGATGCGCGCGGCCGCTTCCTCGCCGGCCAGGATCGCCGCATTGCGCTGCGAAAAGTCACTGCCGCTCATGGCGGCCAGATTCGGGCGGATCACCACGTCGGCGTACTTGTCCAGTTCGTAGGCCTTGATGGTCTGGCCCATGATCGTGAACGTCTGCAGCAGCACGTCGAACGAACTCGACGTCAGGCCGCTTTCGGGGCGTTGCGAGATGTCGACGGCAATCACGAAGTCCGCGCCCATCTTGCGCGCGAACGATGCCGGCACGGGGCTTACCAGGCCGCCGTCCACATACTCGTGGCCGGCAATTTTCACTGGCTCGAAAATCGACGGTACGCTGCACGATGCGCGCACCGCAATTCCCGTATTGCCGCGCCGGAACAGGATGGGCTGGCCGGTGTTGAGATCGGTCGCGACCACCCCGAGCGGCTTGGCCATCCTTTCGATCGGACGGTTATTCAGCGTTTTGTTCAGGTAATCCTGCAGCGCCACGCCTTGCAGGAAGCCGCGAGTGCGAAAGGGCATGGCCCAATCGCTGATCGACGCTTCGTCCATGTTCAGCGCGAGCTTGTTGAGCGCGAAGCCGTTCATCCCAGACGCGTAAAGCGCGCCTACCACCGAGCCGGCGCTGGTGCCGGCCACCAGATCCACCTGGATATTGCGTGCCTCGAGCGCCTTGATGACGCCGATATGAGCGAAGCCGCGCGCGGCGCCGCCGCCGAGTGCGAGGCCAATGCGGATCGGCCGCTGCGGCTTGACGCCTGCAGGGGGTGCGACGGGCGGCGTAACCGGCGGCGTGGTGGACGCGAGATTCTCGCCGCTCTCGGGTCTGCTGCTGGTGGTGACCGTGCTGCAGGCGGTGAGCACGGCAGACGCCGCGGCAAGCGAAAAAATACGGCGGCTCAAACGGGGGGCGGACGAATTCAACGATTTCTCCAGCAACGGCGCCGGCTCCTGCGAGGATCGCCGTGCGGCCGCGTTTCACGCAAACAGGATCGCCGGCGGCGATCGTCACGCGCCGCGATCTGGCTCAGTCACGGCGCGCGCACATCATAAATCAAAGCGTTATCGCGGCGCGGCGCGCGTGAGGAAACGTTACAGAAACGTGGAGATGTGGGTTGGGGCGGCGGCTCGGAGGTAGAGGGCAAACCAAAAGCGGGCGAAGCACAAACGCGGGCAGACAGGGCGAGGAGGGAGAACGTCGGGAGGGGCGACAGGTATAATTCGCCTCTCGCATTTTTCATTCGTATCCGTGCAGGGTTGGCTTCGCTGCACGGGTGTGTTCCGCTGCCGCGCGTGCCGGCGCACGCTGGCGCTTTGCGCCGCGCAGCGTTGTCCGCTTTCCGAGTAACCGCACATGACCACCTCTGTTCGCACCCGTTTCGCACCGAGCCCCACTGGCTTCATCCACCTTGGCAACATCCGCTCTGCGCTGTACCCGTGGGCGTTTGCGCGCAAGTCCGAAGGCGTCTTCGTGCTGCGGATCGAGGACACGGACCTGGAGCGCTCCACTTCTGCCTCGGTGGACGCGATCCTCGAAGGCATGGCGTGGCTCGGCCTTGACTATGACGAGGGCCCGTTCTACCAGATGCAGCGCATGGACCGTTATCGCGAAGTGCTCAAGCAGATGGCAGAGCAGGGGCTGGTGTACCCGTGCTACATGTCGACCGAAGAGCTGGACGCATTGCGCGAGCGTCAGCGTCTCGCCGGCGAAAAGCCGCGCTATGACGGCACGTGGCGCCCGGAACCCGGCAAGACCTTGCCGGTTCCGCCGGCCGGCGTGCAGCCCGTGACGCGCTTTCGCAATCCGTTGACCGGCGTGGTCGCGTGGGACGACGCGGTGAAAGGGCGCATCGAAATCGCGAATGACGAGCTGGACGATCTGGTGATTGCCCGTCCGGACGGCACGCCGACGTACAACTTCTGCGTGGTCGTCGACGACATCGACATGCGCATTACGCACGTGATTCGCGGCGATGACCACGTGAACAACACGCCGCGTCAGATCAACATCCTGCGTGCGCTCGGCGCCGAGCCGCCGGTCTACGCGCACTTGCCGACCGTGCTGAACGAGCAGGGCGAAAAGATGAGCAAGCGTCACGGCGCAATGAGCGTGGTGGGCTATCGCGACGCCGGCTTTCTACCGGAAGCGGTGCTCAATTACCTCGCACGCCTTGGCTGGTCACACGGCGACGCGGAAATCTTCTCGCGCGAACAGTTTGTCGAGTGGTTCGATCTGGAGCACCTCGGCAAGTCGCCGGCTCAGTACGACCACGATAAGCTGAAGTGGCTCAACGCGCACTACATCAAGGAAGCGGATAACGCGCGCCTCGCGGATCTCGCGCGGCCGTTCTTCGCCGAGCTGGGTATCGATGAGGCAACGATCGCGCAAGGCGCTGATCTGGTCGCTGTGGTGGGTCTGTTGAAGGATCGCGCATCGACGGTCAAGGAAATCGCGGAAAACGCCGCAATGTTCTACCGCGAGCCTGCTCCCGAAGCCGACGCGCTGGCACAGCACGTCACTGACGCCGTGCGTCCGGCCATTGCCGATCTCGCAGCGGCCTTGAAGAGCGCGGAGTGGAGCAAGGAAAGCATCTCTGCCGCATTGAAGGCGACGCTCGGCGCACACAAGCTGAAGATGCCGCAGCTGGCGATGCCAGTGCGTCTGCTGGTGGCGGGCACGACGCATACGCCCTCCATCGACAGCGTGCTGATGCTGTTCGGTCGTGACGTGGTGGTCAAACGCCTTGAGAAGGGACTTGCCTGAGGCTAGCTGAATGGCCATGAGAGGGATTGCATGCGGCGTACAAAAAAAGTCGCATGTAATCACTCAAAGGGTATTTACAAAGCGAGATTTGCTCCTTAAAATCTCGTTTCTGTTCTGCAAGGGGGGTATAGCTCAGCTGGGAGAGCGCTTGCATGGCATGCAAGAGGTCAGCGGTTCGATCCCGCTTACCTCCACCATCAGAGCAGATTGAAGTCTTTTCCGATGTTTGGATCCTGTAGCAAAAAAGACTTCACAAACGGTAGCAAGGTAGTTAGAATATTGGTCTTTGCTGCTGACGAGTGAATTTAGCGTCAGTTGGCAGCAAGATAAAGACAGATCTGAAAAGATTATGTCCCCTTCGTCTAGAGGCCTAGGACATCACCCTTTCACGGTGAGTACAGGGGTTCGAATCCCCTAGGGGACGCCAAACACCAGCGTCGCTTTAGTGTTCCGGGTTAGTTCCCGGTTGGCAATAAGGCAGTGCAGCTTGCAGAGAAACGACCAACGCTCGCAAGCTAGGGTGTAAAGATTGGAGTGGTAGTTCAGTTGGTTAGAATACCGGCCTGTCACGCCGGGGGTCGCGGGTTCGAGTCCCGTCCACTCCGCCAGTCAAAGCCCGTTCATATGAACTTGAACGGGCTTTTTCGTTAAAGGTGTAAGCGTACGTTGTCCCCTTCGTCTAGAGGCCTAGGACATCACCCTTTCACGGTGAGTACAGGGGTTCGAATCCCCTAGGGGACGCCAAGACATCGGCATCGCTCGGTGAGCAGTTGAGACGATGCGGTTTGTGAGAAGGGGTCCACGCTCATAAGCGCCGGTGCAAAAATCTGGAGCGGTAGTTCAGTTGGTTAGAATACCGGCCTGTCACGCCGGGGGTCGCGGGTTCGAGTCCCGTCCGCTCCGCCAGAAAGCACGAAAGCCGTTGAATCTGAAAAGATTCAACGGCTTTTTTGTTTTCCCGGCTGTGATTGGGATCACTTAGGATTTCTCACGAGCACCGAATGCGTGCCTCGCAGATCAGAATCGACCCTCCCGCCGCGCACCAACTTCGATCAGCATACCAACGCGGAGCGCAGCGTAGCCGCTCGCTGGATACGAGTAATCTGCGCCACGTTTGCCGAGTCCAACACGCGCTCGAGGCATGGATTACCGGTCCGTCCTGATGTGCCTGTGTCTTGACCGTTCCTGCCTGGCGTGGGCGGTTGCAATGGTCGGACTAGCGAACGAGTATTGATGAGTGCTGTAGCGCTCGGGCGTGTCGAGTAACAACGCGGTGTGGCCTGGTTACCACTGCGTGCGACGCGCATCACGACGGTGCAAACAGGGCTTGAGCGGGTTTCGCGAGGAGGGCCGTTGGGTGGAAATCTTTCCTTGCACACTGGTCTATGTGGACGCCGACGCAGGCCGCAGTCCGAATGCCGCGAGCAAAGACCCGCTGTCGTATGTCGATCAGGCAGTTGGCCTGAACCGGAGTCTTTTGCGGGCCGGCATGCCGCGTCTGAATATCATCACCAACACGCCCGATCAGATCGACAAGCGGCTTGCTACGTTCGCACAGGAGGCGCACCCCCGTGTGCATCAACTGGTGATGACCATTGACCTGCCCAAGGCCACGCCGTTTTACGCCGCTCACTTCAAGCTCGATCTGATGGATCAGTTGGCGCACGCGTTGCCTGATGACACGCTGATGCTCTTGCTCGATGCGGATATGGTCGCAATCCGGCCCCTGAATGACGACCTCATCACGCGCTGTGCGGACGCGGGCATTGGGGTGTTCGATATCTCGGACCAGGTCTTTTCTGCCTACGGTTCTGCCTCCGTGATCAACGATCTGGAGATCGTGGCGAACCGGCGTTTGCGCAACCCGCGTTGGTACGGCGGCGAATTCATGCTGGCTACGCCGCTGACGTTGAGCCGCCTCGTTTCACTCGCGCGCGAGTATTACGCGCGCTATCTTCTGGAGAGCGGACGCCTGCTGCATCACGGGGACGAGACGTTTATTTCCGCGGCCTTGAACACGCTTGCCGACGAGGGACAGGGCATGGTCGAAGTAGGTGCCTATCAGGCCATTGGCCGACATTGGTCGGGCAACTGTTATCGCAATCTCGCATGGTTTCGCAGTTGCTCATTCGTGCATCTGCCTGCGAGCAAAGCGTTTCTCGAACGACAGTCGCATCAGGCGACGTTCGTGCCGGTGCGTTTTTGGCGCAGCGTCTTGATCGCCCACTGGTTGTGGCGAGGACGTCTGGCGATCAAGCGGCTGCGTGATTCACTGAGAGCGTCGACGCAAAAGAAGCCGCTAGCACCGACGCCGCGTTCAGCTCGCTAGCGACCTGGGTTTGCATCACCTGCGAAGACGATACAAACCCGCTTGCGTTCAGTTTGAGTTGGCCTGCCTGGCATCGAACGTCACCGTGATCGACGCCGCATACTGGGGCACCGTGATCATCGCATCCTGATCGCCGTCATCACCGCCTGCCGCGAAATGGAACTGCGGTCGGGGAATCTGCGTCTTCGAGGCTTTGATGGTCGTGACGACCGGCGCATAGCCAGGCTTCTCGCATTTGATCTGCAAGTCTGAATCCGAGCGCCGTACCTCCACGCTATCGGGCGCCGTGAGTGACCAGTCGCCCTTCGCATTGGTCAAGATGCATTTCGCATCGGCGACCGGACCGTTGGCATCCACTACGCTGATCGACAGCGTTTCGCGGTCTCTGTTCTCCCCGCCGTTGTTGTTATTCGTCGCGCCGTTGACGGTGACCGCAGGGGCGGACTGCAGAAACGAGGGCGCTCCGACGTTCGCGGCGAAGGCATACATCGAAAACAGAGAGACGGTTGTCGCAATTGCTGCTGTTAGCTTCTTGTTAATTTTCTTCTCCTTTGGCAAAAACGCAAGGCCGATGCGTGCACGTAAACGTGCCGCCTGGCGGCGGCATCGCAAGGACTCTATCACGCCGATTTAAGCTTGAATTCATGCGCGAGTCACTGCAGGAGTCACCCATTGATGACCCTATGGCAACAGCCTGCGCTGCAGCGAAGGAGAGCGTTGCTTGAACCTCGATGTTGCACGCAATAGCGTCGAGATTCGGTCCGTGTCAAAGCCCCGAACGAACCCCCAGGCGGTACTGCGTGACGTGACGGTAGGTCTCGCCCGGCCTCAGCACGACCTGCTCGTGATCGGCCATGTTGATCTGGTTGGGAAAGCCGCCCGCTTCGAGACAGAGACCCGCGTAGCGCGGATGCGTCACGCCGCCCCGACCCTTGAGTCCTGCAAGATGGTTGCCGGTGTAAAACTGCAAGCCCCATTGATCGGTAAGCACGCTCAGTTCGCGCCCGGAGGCAGGATCGTAGACGCGCGCCACTTCACGGACCGGCTGCGTGCCGGTCGCCGGGTCGGCCGCATCATCACGCAAAACGTAGCAGTGGTCGAAACCCTGCGCGAGTGCGAGTTGCTCGTTCGGCCAGTCGAGCCGCGCGCCGAGCGGCGCGCTTTGGCGAAAGTCGAACGCATTGCCCGCAACCTCGGCGCGTTGTGTTGGAATCATCTCCGCATCGACCTCGTAGAACTGGTCGGCATCGATGGAGACGACGTGCCCACGCACATCGCTCGCCGCGAGCCCCGACAGATTGAAATAGGGGTGGCTCGTCAGATTGAGCGGCGTCGGCGCATCGGTGATCGCTTCATAGTCGATGGTCAACGCGCCGTCGTCATCCAGCGTATAGCGCACCTGCACCGTGACGTGGCCAGGAAAGCCCGCGTCGCCTTCAGGCGATTCGAGCCGCATCACGAGTGCGCCGTTATCTTCGCTTGCGTCCCAGCGCAGACGGTTGAACCCGATGGTGCCGCCGTGCAAGAGGTTGTTCCCCTCATTGCGATCGAGCGTGTACTCGATGCCGTCGAGCGTAAAGCGCGCCGCCGCGATGCGATTGGCCCAGCGTCCGATCAGACCGCCCATGTAAGTCGTCGCGGCCAGATAATCGGCAGGCGTGTCGTGCCCCAGCAGGATATCGCCGAGCCGGCCGGTGCGGTCCGGCGCGTGCCAGGACACCAGCGTCGCGCCCAGATCGCTGATGGCGACCTTCATGCCGTGTGCATTGCGCAAGGTAAAGAGCTGGACCGGGTCGCCGCCGGGCACTGTGCCCCAAGGCTCGGAGGAGAATTGTGCGTGACTGATCATGGCGGCGAGAGAAAAAGATCCTGATAACTGGGAAAAAGGGTACGGCTAGCCGGGCGTCGCTTCAGACTTCGCGCGTTCCTGATATTCGCGCGGCGTGCAGCCCAGCTCACGGCGAAACACCGCATACATGTACTGCAAAGACGTAAAACCGCAGCGGATCGCAACCTCCGCGCTCGATGCATCGCCTTTGGCGAGCAAGGCCTTGGCGGCATCGAGCTTGTGACGCAGGATCTCCTGGTGCACGGTGCATTGCAACTCGCGCCGAAAATATTCTTCGAGCGAAGAGCGCGACACGCCGACGTAATCGGCCACCTGTTCGGTGCGGATACCCTGGCAGCCGTACTGCCGGATAAAGTGCCGCGCGCGCATCACGTAGGGGCTCGTGAGCGGCTGGTGACGGGTCGATTCGAGCACGTTGATGCCCACAGGCGGCACGCGGATACGGCGGCCCGGAAAGCGTGCGCCATGCAGCATCTGATGCAGCACGTGAGCCGCCGTGCGTCCCATCTCGTCAGTGCCCTGAATCACGGACGAAATCGGAATGCGCGTGAGTGTGCGGGTGAGAGGATCGTTGTCGATACCGATGATTGCCACCTGCTCGGGCACTGCAATGCCGGCTATCAGACAGGCCTGCAGCAGATGCCGCGCGCGGGCGTCGGTGACGGCGATGATGCCGACCGGCTTGGGCAACTTTTCGAGCCAGGCGGTGAGTTGTTCGGTGGCCTGGTTCCAGGCGTGAGCGCTGGTCGACAGGCCGCGATAGATCTCGGCGTCGATGGCTTCGGGTTCGCGCCCTTCAGCGGCGCGCAAGTTCGCGAAGGCCAGTTCGCGTTGCTGTGCCCAACGGTTTTCCGGTGCTTGCGGCAAGCTGTACAACGCGAAATGCGCGAGCCCTGCGCCAATCAGATGCGAGTACGCTAGCGACACCAGCTTGGCGTTATCTGTAGCGATGTAGGGCACTTCGGGCGGGTAGAGCGACTCGTCTTCGTACGACGAACCCACCGCCACCACCGGCAGCGGGCAACCGCGCAGCGCTTCGCATACGGCGGGGTCGTCGAAGTCGGCAATGATGCCGTCGCCGTCGAAGCGTTCGATGCCTGTCAGCCGGCAACGAAAGTCCTCTTCCAGGAACAGGTCCCACGCCACGCGTGTAGAGAGCAGATAATTGCCGATGCCGGTAATGATCTCGCGGTCATACACCTTGTTCGCGTTGAACAGCAGGGCGATCCGATGCGGCGTCTGAGGCGTCTGGGGTCGGGTCATCGCGGTAGATGGCACGAGGGGCCGAACAAGCCGCCGCGCCAGCGTCTCCAATAGGGTGCGGCGGGTTACGCCACACCGGTTTTTTAAGCGTCTGGTTATTTTAGGCCGGTATTTCGTTCCGTGTGGACGCGAACCCGACGCGCGGTGAGAAACATTACCCGGCCTGCGCAATTTCGCAATTGCCGCGGGGCCTCTCACACTGGCAGCATGGCGTCACCTTGTCGAACCCGGCCCGCCGATGTTGTACGGGTTGCGCTGCAACAATAACAGTAACCATCTTTAATGGGACCGGAGTTGGCGTGTTAGCGCTTACCCTGGTCGACCCCAAAAAGGAGACACTGATGTCCTACTTCGAACACATCCCGACGATCCGCTATGAAGGCCCGCAATCGGATAATCCGCTGGCCTTTCACCACTACGACCGCAGCAAGCGCGTGCTCGGCAAAACGCTGGAAGAACATTTGCGCATCGCCGTGTGCTACTGGCACACATTTGTCTGGCCGGGCGTGGACATCTTTGGACAGGGCACCTTCGAGCGTCCGTGGCAGCAACCGGGCGACGCGATGGAGCGGGCGCATCAGAAAGCCGACGCCGCCTTCGAACTGTTCTCGAAGTTAGGGACCCCTTATTACACCTTCCACGATACCGATGTCGCACCCGAAGGCCATAGCCTTAAGGAGTACAGCGAAAACTTCGCGCGCATCACCGATTACCTTGCACGCAAGCAGCAGGATAGCGGCGTGAAACTGCTGTGGGGTACCGCGAACCTGTTTTCCCATCCGCGCTATGCGGGCGGCGCGGCAACCAGCCCGAATCCGGAAGTGTTCGCTTTCGCCGCTACGCAGGTGTGTCATGCGCTCGACGCGACGCAACGTCTGGGCGGCGAGAACTATGTGCTGTGGGGCGGCCGCGAAGGCTATGACACGCTGCTCAACACGGATCTCGTTCGCGAACGCGAACAGTTCGCGCGCTTTCTCGGTATGGTTATCGAGCATTCCCACAAGATCGGCTTCAAGGGTACGCTGCTGATCGAGCCGAAACCGCAAGAACCGACCAAGCATCAATACGATTACGACGTTGCGGCAGTGCATGGCTTCCTGACGCAATACGGCTTGCAGAATGACATTCGCGTCAATATCGAGGCCAACCACGCTACGCTCGCCGGCCATTCGTTTCATCACGAGATCGCGACGGCGTTCGCACTCGGTATCTTCGGCAGCGTCGACGCGAACCGTGGCGATCCGCAAAACGGCTGGGATACGGACCAGTTTCCGAACAGCGTCGAGGAACTGACGCTGGCGTTCTACGAAATCCTCAGACACGGCGGCTTCACGACCGGCGGGATGAATTTCGACGCGAAGGTGCGACGTCAAAGCGTCGATGCCGAAGACCTGTTTTACGGCCACATCAGCGCAATCGACAACCTGGCGCTGGCAGTCGAACGCGCGGCGGTGCTGGTCGAAAACGACCGACTCGAGAAATTCAAGCGTGAGCGCTACGCGGGCTGGGAGACGGATTTCGGCCGCAAGATTCTCTCTGGCGGATATTCGTTGTCGACGCTGGCCACTGATGCCCTTGGCCGCGGTCTGAATCCGAAGCACGCGAGCGGTCAGCAGGAACGACTCGAAGGTGTCGTAAATCAGGCGATCTACGGCTTGCGCTAAGCGAGCTCCTTTATAGGTGGCCACGCCTGGCCACGCTTTTGCTGCGCATAGTCTGATGCGCAGCAAAAGTACGAAAAAACATTAGGATCACTAGCCAGTTTCGCAATTGCAGACAGGCAAGCGAAGCGCACACTTGCGCAAAACGAGGGTGGAGACATGTTTATCGGTATCGACCTCGGCACGTCGGGCGTCAAAGCCGTGCTACTGGATCGCGACGGCCGCGTGCGCTGCACGGCGACGCATGCGTTGTCAGTGAGTCGTCCTCAACCGCGCTGGTCGGAACAGGCGCCGCAGGACTGGTGGGATGCCACCACCCGCGCGCTTGCCGACCTGCTGGAGCAAGCACGCGCAGAGGGCATTGGCCCTGAGCAGATAGAGGCGTTGGGCCTGACGGGCCAGATGCATGGCGCAACGCTGCTCGACGCGCAAGGCGACGTGCTTCGTCCTGCGATTCTCTGGAACGATGGACGCTCGGATACGGAATGCCGCGAACTCGAGATCGCAGTGCCGCAACTGCGGCAGATCGCGGGCAATTTGGCCATGCCGGGTTTTACGGCGCCCAAACTGTTGTGGGTGCGCAAACACGAACCGGAGATCTTTGCACGCATTGCTCACGTTCTATTGCCAAAGGACTATCTGCGTTACCTGCTCACAGGCGATTTCGCCACCGATCCATCGGATGCGGCAGGGACGCTGTGGCTCGATGTCGCCCAGCGCGACTACAGTAGTGCGTTGCTGACGGCATGTGGACTGTCACGTGAACAGATGCCCGAGGTCTTCGAAGGCAATCGCATCACGGGCACGCTCAAGCCTGAACTGGCGCGCCGATGGGGCCTCGCTGAAATCCCGGTGATTGCCGGAGGCGGGGATAACGCCGCGGGAGCGGTGGGTGTGGGCATTGTCCGGCCGAAGCAGGCGATGTTGTCGCTCGGCACCTCTGGGGTATATTTCGCGGTCTCCGACGGCTTTCTGGCGAATCCGGCCTCTGCGGTGCATAGCTTCTGTCACGCATTGCCGCAGACATGGCATTTGATGTCGGTGATGCTCAACGCGGCCGGATGTATCGACTTCACCGCGCAGTTGACTGGCTATGCCGACGTCGCCGCGCTGCTGGCCGATGCCGAAGCGAACGCACGCGATCGACGTCCGTGGTTTCTGCCGTATCTGACGGGCGAGCGCACGCCGCACAACAACGTCAACGCGAAGGGGGTCTTCTACGGCTTGGCTCCCCAGACAGGCCGCGCGGATCTGGCGAACGCCACGCTCGAAGGAGTGGGCTTTGCACTGCTCGACGGCATGGACGCGCTGCACGCGGCAGGGCTCGTGCCTGACGACATTTCGGTGATCGGTGGCGGTTCACGCAGCGCCTATTGGACACAGATGCTCGCGGACATCTCCGGGCGTCCGCTCACCTTGCGCGCAGGCGGCGAAGTGGGGCCCGCGCTAGGCGCAGCGCGCCTAGCGCATTTAGCGCTGGAGCCGAATGCGTCGCTCGATGCGATCTGCCCGACGCCGGAGATTCTCGCCGTGCGTGAGCCTGATATGGTGCGTCACGCGTGGTACCAGAACGAACGACGCCCGACGTTTCATGCGCTGTATCGGGCGCTTGAACCGGTGTTTGCTGCGGATGCCTAGCGCAGACGAAATGCTGCGCGTGGGATAAACAGGTTGCCCTTGCACTATTAAAGCAGTGCGATGGCAAGCACGTAACACAGAGGATACCTAATAAATAATAAAGCACGGCCGCCCTGGCCGTGTCGCAAAGGGGTAGTGCTTCGTTGTCGTGAATCCGGCCGCGCGCTGAGCCGCGCGGGCCGTCCAGTCCGGTATTGCCGGTTATAAAGAGAGGAGTGAGACATGAAATTCGCAACGCGTCGTTCCGTTTTGAGTTCGCTCGTGTGTGGGGCGGTGCTCGCCAGTTTGTCGCTTGCCGCACCGCTCGCGCATGCGAGCAAGGAACATCCGGAAATCGGTTTCTGTATCGATGATCTGCGGGTCGAGCGCTGGTCGCGCGATCGCGACTATTTCGTCGCTGCGGCGGAAAAGCTCGGCGCCAAGGTGTCGGTGCAATCGGCCGATGCGAGTGAAGAGCGGCAGATCTCGCAGATCGAAAACCTGATTTCGCGCGGCGTCGATGTGATCGTGATCGTGCCGTTCAATTCGAAAACGCTGGGCAACGTCGTGGCCGAAGCGAAGAAGGCCGGCATCAAGGTGGTGTCCTATGACCGCCTGATTCTCGACGCCGACATCGACGCCTACATCTCGTTCGACAACGAGAAGGTTGGTGAACTGCAGGCGCAAGGCGTCTACAACGCGCAGCCGAAGGGCAACTACTTCCTGCTCGGCGGCGCACCGACCGACAACAACGCGAAGATGTTGCGCGAAGGCCAGTTGAAGGTGCTCCAGCCGGCTATCGATAAGGGCGACATCAAGGTGGTCGGTCAGCAATGGGTGCCGGAGTGGAGCGCATCGACTGCGCTACGCGTCATGGAAGATGCGTTGACGGCGAACAACAACAAGATCGATGCGGTCGTGGCATCGAACGACGGCACCGCAGGCGGCGCGATTCAGGCGCTGGCGGCACAGCATATGGCCGGCAAGGTACCGATCTCGGGTCAGGACGCCGACCTCGCCGCTGTCAAGCGCGTGATTGCCGGCACACAGACCATGACGGTCTACAAACCGCTGAAGCTGATTGCCGGGGAAGCCGCCAAGCTCGCCGTGCAACTGGCGAAGGGCGAGAAGCCCGCTTTTAACGCACAGTACGACAATGGCAAGAAGAAGGTCGACACGGTTCTGCTGCAGCCGACGCTGCTCACCAAGAGCAATGTCGATGTTGTCGTGAAGGACGGGTTCTACACCCAGGCCCAACTCGCGAGCCAATAAACGGGACGCACGCGCGAGAACTCCGCAGCCCGTTTAACGCAGCGGCGTTCTCGCGCTCCTTGTAGCGAGGCAAAAGCGAATGGCGCAACCTTTACTGGCGATGCATGGCATCGTCAAAGCGTTTTCCGGCGTCAAGGCGCTCGACGGCATCGACCTGACGGTCGCGCCTGGTGAGTGCGTGGGCCTGTGCGGTGAAAACGGCGCGGGTAAATCGACGCTGATGAAAGTGCTCTCGGGCGTTTACCCATACGGCACATGGAATGGTGAGATCCTATGGGAAGGGCAACCACTGAAAGCGGCCAACGTGCGCGATACCGAGCACGCGGGCATCGTTATCATCCACCAGGAGCTGATGCTGGTGCCGGAGTTGTCGGTCGCGGAGAACATCTTTCTTGGCAACGAGATCACGCTGCCCGGCGGGCGCATGAACTACGCTGCGATGTTCCAGCGTGCCGATGAATTGCTGCGTGAACTGCATATCGAAGGCATCAATGTCGCGCAGCCGGTGATGAACTACGGCGGCGGCCATCAGCAACTAATCGAAATTGCCAAGGCGCTGAACAAGCGCGCGAAGCTGCTGATTCTCGATGAACCGTCGTCGTCATTGACCGGTTCGGAAACGCGCATTCTGCTCGACATCGTGCGCGATCTGAAGCGGCGGGGCGTGGCTTGCGTCTACATCTCGCACAAGCTCGATGAAGTGGAAGCGGTATGCGACACCATCACCGTGATTCGCGACGGCCGGCACGTGGCTACCGAACCGATGCGCGCGCTCACCACCGACCGGATCATTGCCATGATGGTGGGCCGCGAGATCAAGAACCTGTTCCCGCGCGAGCCGCGTGTATTGGGCGACGTGATCTTCGAGGCACGCCACGTGACCTGCTTCGACGTGACCAACCCGCGTCGCAAGCGGGTCGACGATGTGTCGTTCGTGCTCAGGCGCGGCGAAATTCTGGGCGTGGCGGGCCTGGTTGGCGCGGGGCGCACGGAACTGATGCAGGCGATTTTCGGTGCTTATCCCGGCGTGAGCGAAGCGAGCGTCATGCTTGAAGGCAAACCGTTGAAAATTCGCGCACCGGCGGATGCGATTCGCGCGGGCATTGCCATGGTCCCAGAAGACCGCAAGCGCCACGGCATCGTGCCGCATTTGAGCGTGGGCCACAACATCACGCTTTCGGTGTTGCAGCGCTTTGCGAAAGGCGCGCGTATCGATTCAGCGGCCGAACTCGATACGATTCATACGGAGATGAAACGCCTGTCGGTGCGCGCCGCGCATCCGATGCTGTCGATTGCGAGCCTCTCGGGCGGCAACCAGCAGAAGGCCGTGCTGACCCGTATGTTGCTCACCGATCCGAAGGTGCTGATTCTCGACGAGCCGACTCGCGGCGTCGATGTCGGCGCCAAATACGAAATCTACAAACTGATCATGCAACTGGCGCAGCGTGGCATGTCGATCGTGATGGTGTCGTCGGAAATGCCCGAAGTGCTTGGCATCAGCGATCGCGTGCTGGTGATCGGCGAGGGCGAATTACGCGGCGACTTCATCAACGACGGCCTCACCCAGGAAGATGTCCTGACGGCCGCCATCAGCCCTGTGCACCGATCCACGAACCCAACCGGAGCGAGCGCAGCATGACTCCCGACGTCACTTCTCCCAATCCCAAAGACGCCTCCGCGCGCAGTGCGTTTGGCGGCGCGCAGCGGTTGCAGCAACTGTTCGCGCGCTACAAGATTCTCGCGCTGCTAATCGCGGTCGCGGCCATCTGGATGTTCTTTTCGTTCCTCACCGACGGCGCGTTCATTACGCCGCGCAATCTGTCGAACCTGCTGCGGCAGATGTCGATTACGGGCATGCTCGCGTGCGGCATGGTGTTCGTAATCATCGCGGGCGAGATCGACTTGTCGGTGGGTTCGCTGCTCGGTCTGCTTGGCGGTGTCGCGGCGATCCTTGACGTCAACCGCCATTGGCCGATCGGCGTCACTGTGCCCGTGGTGATGCTGCTGGGCGTGCTGGTGGGGGTGTTCAACGGCTGGTGGTCGACTTACCGGCGCGTGCCGTCGTTTATCGTCGGTCTGGGCGGCATGCTTGCCTATCGCGGCATTCTGCTCGGAGTGACGGGCGGCTCGACGATTGCGCCGGTGTCGGATAATTTCGTCTTTCTCGGCCAGGGCTATCTGCCGCGCTTCGTGGGCGACACGCTGGCTGTCGTGCTGTTTGTCCTGCTGGCGCTGCTCACGCTGCGGCAACGCAGCAACCGGCAGCGCTATCAGTTGCCGGTGGTGCCGGTCTGGCAGGATGGGGTGAAGATCGTCGGCGCGGGCGTGATCCTGCTCGCCTTCGTGGCCACGCTTGATCGCTACGGTGGCATTCCGGTGCCTGTACTGCTTCTGCTCGCGCTGTTGGGCGTGTTTACGTGGATCGCCACGCAGACGGTATTCGGCCGGCGCATCTATGCAGTGGGTTCGAATCTCGAAGCGACGCGTCTGTCCGGCGTCAATACGAACCGCGTGAAGTTGGCGATCTTTGCGCTGATGGGCTTGATGTGCGCGTTCGGTGGCATCGTCAATACGGCACGTCTGGCAGCGGGTTCGCCATCGGCGGGCTCGATGGGCGAACTGGATGCAATTGCGGCATGCTTTATTGGTGGCACGTCGATGCGCGGTGGCTCCGGCACCGTGTACGGGGCGCTGATCGGAGCGCTGGTGATGGCGAGCCTGGACAACGGCATGTCCATGCTCGATGTCGACGCGTACTGGCAGATGATCGTCAAAGGCGGGATTCTCGTGCTGGCGGTGTGGATCGACGTGGTGTCCGGGTCTAATCGGCGGTAGCGGCCAAGGGTGATGGCGTGGCCGGTGTGGCTAACGTGACTGAGGGCTCGTAAAGTACAACTCGAAGTCATATGCCCCTCATCGCTGCACCGCGTCCGTAAGCAAAACGTCATGTTTTGCGATATCCGCTCGCTGCGGGGGCGCTTGCCACGCCCCTGCAGCAGGTTATCGGTGGTCTCGGGACAAACAGCCATTGCAAGCGCGAGCCGGCTGTTTTACCGTGTGCCGACCATCATCCTGCCCACCGTGTCATGTTCGTCCCCACCGATGCCCCGTTGCCGTTCCAGTTGCGCCAGGCCAGCATGGATGATTTCGCGTTCGCCGAGGCGCTGACGCGCAACAATATGGGCGGCTACTATCATCGCCATCATCTGATCTGGCGCAGCGACCTGTTTCTGGGTAGCTGGCGCGAGTCGGAGAATTTCATCCTCGAAATGGACGGCGAGCCGATCGGCGTGCTGCGCATCACGGTGGAAGGCGATTCGCTGCATATCCGCGACGTGCAGATTGCTGAAGGGCATCGCCGGCAGGGCGCCGGCACTTATCTGCTCCACATCTCGCATCAATTGGCCCGCGAGCGTGGCTTGCGTGAATTGCAATTGCGGGTATTTGTCGACAACCCGGCGGCTCGGCTCTATCAGCGCATGGGCTACAAACTGGCCGGGCCGCGCCTCGCGCAGCTTGGGGCCATCCGGCATCTGGCACGCCGGGTTTAGGCGCTGCGCTGCGCGGTCAGGCTGCTAGCCTGAACAGCCTGGATCATCCGGCGCCGTGTCCGAACTCATCCGCCAATCCTCCCGCTTGATCCAGCATGCGTTGTCCATCGCGGGCATCGCCTTCCAGATCCGCTTCCTCGCGTTCGGAGCCGCGCTGCGCTTCACGTTGCGCATCATGTTCTGGGTCGCGATCCGAGTAGTACTCCGAGTCACGTTCCGAATCACGTTCAATGAAGGCCCGCGGACTCTTGCCAAAGGCCCGCCGAAACATGGCCGAAAAGGCGCTCTGGCTCTGATAGCCGAGTTCCTGCGCCACGTGGGCGAGCGGCCGTCCCTGACTCAACAGAGGAATCGCGCGCGCCAGCAAAGCCTGCTGACGCCATTGCGAAAAGCTCACGCCGAGTTCCTGACGAAACAGCCGCGCGATGGTCCGGGTGCTGGCGCCGACGCTTGCGGCCCATTGTTCGAGCGAATCGGAACTGGCCGGATCGGCAATCACCGCTTCGCACAATGCACGCAGGCGCTTTTCGTTGGGCATGGGCACGGACAGCGGCAGCGGCTCGGAGCGCGTCAGCTCGTCGAGCGCGAGGGCGCCGAGTACCTGCTCGCGACTCGCGGACAGGTCCGGCATGTCGAGCGCGACGATCACTTCGCGCAAGAGGTTCGACACCTCCACCACGCGGCACGCATCCATGCCGGGCGGCACAGCGTGTTCATCGATATACAGCGTCCGCAAAAAAGCTTCCTCGACGATCACCACCTCGTGCGTCACGTGCGGCGGCACCCAGATTGCACGAGACGGCGGCACCATCCACGTGGTGCCGGCTGTTGCGATGCGCAGCACGCCGCGCGACGCATACGCAACCTGCGCCCACGCGTGAGTGTGACGCGCGATACGCACACCCGCTGGCATCGGCCGCGACCGTACCCGGATGGGATGGACGCGTGTCGGCGCGAATTCCGGCGGAATATCGGCGAAGTCGACCCGTGTCGACAGGAAGGGAGCGGTGGGCGAGTGCATGGGAGAGCCGATGGGCGAAACCGTAGGCGCGGGGTGACTCCATTGTAGGGTGTCGCGTCCGAACTGCCTGACGTGGCGGTCAGCCTGATCAGCAAACGCGTATGAACCGCGGAGATGGACGGCGTGAGGGCATAATGCCCGCTGAATCAGGAGGGACCACCACGATGCAGAAGGTTTTCGTCTATGGCACCTTGCGTGCCGGCGAGATCAACGACATTGGCGAAGCCGCCGCGCGGCACGATATCGCCGAGCCGCGGCTGCTTGGAACAATCACCGTACGCGGCCATTTGTACGATTTCGGCGCTTACCCTGGGCTCATCCTTGATGACGCGGGCACACCGGTGCAGGGCGAGGTCTACGAAATCGCCGCGGAGTTGATTGCCGTGCTTGACGAAATCGAAGAGATCTATCCGGGCGTCGAAGGTTTGTTTGTCGCGAGCGAGGTGATCGTGCAACTCGACGGCGCCGCGACGGCGTGCCGCTTTTATCCTGTGGCCAAAAACGCAGTGAAAGGCCTGGCGGAGATCCGCTCGGGTGACTGGGTCGCGTATCGCCGGTCGCGCCAGCGCTAACGCAGAAAAAAACGGCCCGGCAGGCATGCGCCTGCTGGGCCGTCCGGTCGGTCAGCGAGGTGACCAGCGCTGCTCAATCGCGCAGCAGCGTGGCAACGTCATCGCACTTGAGACCCCATTGAAGGGGCGCTTCAAGGCGTACCACCACGGCTCAAAGGCCGCGCTTCAAAGTTCCTCGTACAGCGGCAGCGTCAGGAAGTCAGTGAACTGCTCCGAGGTCGACATCTCTTCGAAGATCTGCGCAGCGCGCTCGTAGGGCTTCGTATCTCCGCCCACGGCCTCTTTCACCTTGTCGAGTTCCTGCTTCGACAGATCGCGCACCAGTTGCGCGGTCACCTTGCGGCCGTCGTCGAGCGCGCCCTTTGGTGAACGGATCCATTGCCACACTTGCGAGCGCGAAATTTCCGCGGTGGCGGCGTCTTCCATCAGGTTGTGGATCGGCACGCAGCCATTGCCGGCGAGCCAGGAACCCAGGTAGTGAATCCCGACGTTGATGTTGTTGCGCAGACCCGCCTCGGTGATCGGCGCTTCCGGACGGAAATCCATCAGGTCGTGCGCGCTCACCTGTACATCGGCGCGCTGCTTGCCGATCTGGTTCGGCTGGTCGCCGAGTACCTTGACGAACTCTTCCATCGCGATCGGCACGAGGCCCGGATGAGCCACCCAGCCGCCGTCGTAACCGTCGCCGGCGTCGCGCGCCTTGTCGGAGCGCACGCCGCCCATCGCGCGGTCATTGGCGGTCGGATCGTTCTTGATCGGGATCAGCGCGCTCATGCCGCCAATCGCAGGTGCGTTACGGCGATGGCAGGTCTTTAGCAACAACAGCGCATAGGCACGCATGAAGGGCGAGGTCATCGTGATCTGCGAGCGGTCGGCGAGGCAGAAGTCCTTATCGGTCTTGAACTTCTTGATCGCGGAGAAGATGTAATCCCAGCGGCCGGCGTTCAGGCCGGAACTGTGTTCGCGCAACTCGTACAGGATCTCGTCCATTTCGAAGGCGGCGAGGATCGTTTCGATCAGCACCGTCGCGCGAATCGTGCCGCGCGGAACGCCCACAACTTCCTGCGCCGCGACAAAGATGTCGTTCCACAGACGCGCTTCGAGATGGCTCTCCATCTTCGGCAGATAGAAGTAGGGTGCCGTGCCGCGCGCCAGTTGCTCCTTCGCGTTATGGAACAGGAACAGCGCGAAATCGAAAATACCGCCCGATACGCGCTGTCCGTCCACCTTTACGTGCTTCTCGTCGAGATGCCAGCCGCGCGGACGCACGATCAGCGTAGCGATCTTGTCGTTCAGCTTGTACGACTTGCCGTTTTGTTCCAGCGAGATGGTGCGACGCACGGCGTCGCGCAGATTGATATGGCCGGTGATCTGGTTATCCCAGCTCGGTGCATTCGAATCTTCGAAGTCCGTCATGTACGAATCCGCGCCGGAGTTCAGCGCGTTGATGATCATCTTGCGCTCGACCGGCCCGGTGATTTCCACGCGGCGGCATTGCAGATCCTGCGGCAGCGGCGCGATCTTCCAGTCGCCTTCGCGGATGCCCTTGGTTTCGGCGAGGAAGTCGGGGCGCTCGCCGGCGTCGAGGCGCCTGGTGCGTTCGACACGCGCTTTCAGCAGCGCCTGGCGACGCGGCTCGAACGTACGATGCAGCGCAACGACGAGTTCGAGTGCTTCGCGGGTGAGGATGGTTTCATAGCCCGGCTTGATATCAGCCGTGATTTCCATGCCCTGCGGCAGCTGCGACGATGAAAGCGGATTCGCCATGGTTTCTCCTTGGTCGGTCAGATTGCAAAGATGCAAATGTTGGAATGCACTGCGTTTGCGCGGTGTTCTGCGTGGGTTGTTGTGATGGGGAGCGTCCGTGGGGGGCAGTGGTCGTTACGCGCCAGGGCTGTGGCGGGTACGGCTGCTGCCTTTGTCGGGCGCTTCCCGGGTTTGCTAGAACGGAGTTCGTAGAAAAGCCAGCAGATCGTCCATCCGACTACCTGTGCCGTGCGGCGTGACGCCAAGCTCCTCGGCGGGCGCGCCTGCCCGGTTGAGCCAGAACGTCGTGTAGCCAAACCAGTTCGCACCGGCGGCGTCCCAGCCGTTCGACGAGACGAAGACGATCTCCCGCGCCGGCGCGCTAAATGCCTGTGTGCCGAGCGTATAGGCCGCCTGAGCCGGCTTGTAGGCGCGCACGCTATCCACTGAAAGTACGTGGTCGAACAGGCCCGTCATGCCGGCGCTTTTCACGGCGATGTCGAGCATCTGGGGATTGCCGTTGGACAGGATCGCTAGTCCGAGCGGCACTCCTGCTGGCGGATGCTGACGCAACTCACGCAGCACCGCCACGGCATCCGGGAAAGCGGACAGGCACGCGTATTCATCCATCAGGCGCTTTTCCGCGGCGCGGTTAAGCGTGAGACCGAGCTTGTGCGCGGCAAAGCGCAGGGCGTCGAGCGTGATGTTCCAGAACGGCTGATAGCGCCCGCCGGCCGGATCGGCGAGCGTGCGCAACTGCGTATATTCGATTTGCTTTTGGCGCCACAACTGCGAGAGCGCGTCTCCGTGGCCCGGGAACATCTGCTCCGCCGCAGCGACGACCGAATGCACGTCGAACAGCGTGCCGTAGGCGTCGAAAATGACTGCTTTGGGAAAGTGTGTCGTTGTGGCCGACATTGCCGTGCGCTCCAGTTCGAGGTCAAAACGGATTGTATTTGTGATGCTCAGTGCTAAAAAAGAGGCTAAACATCACTTGATCTTTTACTTTCATCCACCTAATCTGTCGCGCATCCCCACTTTCGTGCGCGCTTATTGGGCGCGCCCGGTTCCAACCATCCATGGACCGTTTCAAGCAGATCGAAACCTTCGTCACCGTGGCGGCCAAGGGCAGCCTCTCGGGGGCGGCACAGGCTGAGGGCGTGGCGCCCGCCATCATCGGCCGCCGCATCGACGCGCTCGAAGAGCGGCTGGGCGTCAAGCTGCTGGTGCGTACCACCCGCAAGATCACGCTGACCTTCGAAGGCTCGGCGTTTCTCGAAGACTGCCAGCGCGTCATCCACGACATGCAGAACGCCGAGGCGAGCGTCTCGGCCGGCGGCGTGAAGGCGAGCGGTCATCTGCGGGTGTCGGCGCCGGCAGGCTTTGGGCGCCGGCACGTCGCGCCACTGGTGCCGGCCTTCACCGTGGCGCATCCGGACGTGTCCATCACGCTCGATCTGTCCGACCGGCTGGTGGATCTCGTCAACGAAGGCTTCGATTGCGCGGTGCGGCTGGGCGAATTGCCGGATTCGTCGCTGGTGTCGCTGCGGCTGGGAGAAAACCGCCGCGTGTGCGTCGCCTCGCCCACCTATCTGGCGCGCCGCAGCGCCCCGCAGAGCCTCGCCGATCTGGCGCATCACAACTGCCTGGCGCTGGGCGCGAGCGCCAACCAGCAGCGCGGATGGATGTTCCAGCAAGGCGACAAGGTGGTGTCGATCAAGGTTTCCGGCACGATGGAATGTTCGGACGGCGCAGTGCTGCATGATTGGTGCCTCGAAGGGTATGGGCTCGCCTGGCGCTCCTGGTGGGAGGTCGGTACAGATATCGCCGCTGGCCGGCTCGTCAGCGTGCTCGACGAGTTCGCGGCGCCGCCCATCGGCATCCATGCGGTGTTCCCGCAGCGACGTCATTTGCCGTTGCGGGTTCGGCTGTTTCTCGATTTTCTCAAGCATACGTACGGGCATCCGAGTTATTGGGGCTAGGGGCTCCAGGCAAGACGGCGCAGGGGTTTCCGATATGCGGACAGACCCGCACGCTGCCGCCACCGTCGATTCGGCGCACTACAATCGTTTGATGGACCCGCCACGCGCCTGCTGAGGCAGGCGCCGCTTGCCGGCCGGTCCGGCCGCAGTCGACGACGGAGAACAGCATGTTCAAGCACATCCTGGTTCCGACCGATGGTTCCGACCTGTCACGCAAAGCGATCGAAGGCGCAATCGATCTCGCCCAGGCCGTCGGCGCAGACGTCACCGCTTACGCGTGCCTGCCGCAATATCCTTACTCGCCGTTCTCCGAGGTGGTGATCGAGCCGCCCGTGGATTTTCTCGAACGCAGCGAGCGCGAAGCACGTGTGCATCTGCAGGAGGTGGAGCGGGCCGCGCGTAACGTGGGTGTCGCGGTCACCAGCCGCACCAGCGTCCATCCCTCACCGTACCTGGGCATCATCGAAGCTGCGGAGAAGGGCGGCTGCGACGTCATCTTCATGGCCTCGCATGGACGCCGAGGACTCGGCAGCCTGCTGATAGGCAGCGAAACGCAGCGGGTGCTCACGCATACCAAGATTCCGGTGATCGTGTACCGCTGAAGTGTGGGTGGGCGAGAGGCGTCGCTTGCGGCTCCGTACTTCGCTGCCGCTGAAAAAACGCTGAACAAAGGCCGAGAAACGCGCTGGAAAAGCGCGCCGGCGTTAAGGCCGACGCGCCGCTTCCAACCGGCACGCTTTGCATTTGCCGCGTGCTCTACTGTCTCCCAGATTCCCGCCAGGCCCGCGCCGCAGGCCCGACGTGTGTTACGCCACCTTCTTGTCGAAAAACTGCTCGTCTTCGGTTGAGCCGTGCAGCGCGGTCGTCGACGCATCGCGCTCGACCGTTTGCGTGACGGCGTCGAAGTAGCCCGTGCCCACTTCGCGCTGGTGCTTCACGGCGGTGAAGCCCTTTTCGGCCGCAGCAAATTCCGCTTGCTGCATTTCGACGAACGCGGTCATCTGATTGCGGGCATAGCCGTGCGCCAGGTTGAACATCGAGTAGTTCAGCGCGTGGAAGCCGGCCAGCGTGATGAACTGGAACTTGTAGCCCATCGCACCGAGTTCGCGCTGGAACTTGGCGATGGTCGCGTCGTCCAGATTCTTCTTCCAGTTGAACGACGGCGAGCAGTTGTACGACAGCAACTTGTCCGGGAACTGCTTGTGGATCGC
This sequence comes from Paraburkholderia sp., assembly GCF_049581445.1. GTDB lineage: Bacteria > Pseudomonadota > Gammaproteobacteria > Burkholderiales > Burkholderiaceae > Paraburkholderia. The sequence goes on from NZ_JBAURZ010000047.1 coordinate 44,836, forward strand.
GTCAGCAAATTTCTTCGCGAACTCGAGATCCGGCTTGCCGGTTTCGCACCAGATCATGTCGGCATACGGCGCATAAGCGAGGCCGCGCGAGATGGCCTGCTCGATACCCGGGCGCGTGCGGTAGAAGCCTTCCACCGTGCGCTCGCCCGTCAGGAACGGTTTGTCGTTATCGTCGATGTCCGACGTCACCAGATCAGCCGCTTCTGCATCGGTGCGGGCCAGCAGGACGGTCGCCGTGCCGGAGACGTCGGCGGCCAGACGCGCAGCGGTCAGCTTGGCGATGTTTTCGCGCGTCGGTACAAGCACTTTGCCGCCCATGTGGCCGCACTTCTTCACTGAAGCGAGTTGATCTTCGAAGTGCACGCCTGAGGCGCCGGCTTCGATCATCGCCTTCATCAGTTCGAACGCGTTCAGCACGCCGCCGAATCCGGCTTCAGCGTCGGCCACGATCGGCGCGAAGAAATCCACATAGCCTTCGTCGCCCGGGTTCTTGCCTTCGGACCATTGAATCTGGTCAGCGCGGGTGAGCGTGTTGTTGATGCGCTTCACGACGAGCGGCACCGAGTTGGCCGGGTATAGCGACTGGTCCGGGTACATTTCACCTGCGACATTGGCGTCGCCTGCCACTTGCCAGCCCGACAGGTAGATCGCCTTCAGACCGGCCTTCACCTGCTGCATGGCCTGATTGCCGGTCAATGCGCCAAGCGAGTTCACAAACGGCTCGGTGTTGACGCTATGCCACAGCTTTTCCGCACCGCGTTTGGCGAGCGTGTGCTCAACCGGGATCGAGCCACGCAGGCGCACCACGTCTTCGGCGGTGTAGGTCCGCTTGATGCCTTTCCAGCGCGGATCGGTTTCCCATTGTTGCTGGAGCTGCTGGGCTTGTTCCTGGCGTGACGTCATGGTGTTCTCCTTGGTTTGCCTGAGATGTGGGATCGGTGAACTCTGTCTTCCAGAAGCGGGCGCCGCGAGGGCGTTTCGTTTCGTGAAGTCTTGTATAAGAGTCTAGGCAAAAGGAGATGCGCAAAATAGACGCAGAGGGAGCTTTGTTGGAGATTTTTTATTTTTTATAATCAATCATTTACATGTATCATTCCGCATTAAGAAATGAGATTTTCCCTGCTGCAATAGACGTTGTTGTGCCACGCAGCACGATTTTTTACGAGGCAAAAAAATTTTCCACATCGTGAAATTTAGGCCGGGACGAAAAAAAACCGGTGCATGAGCACCGGTTTCTTCTGAGTTTGGGGCGGCGGTTGGCCACCCGTGGCCCATTTAGCTGCCGCGACGCGCCGTACGCGGACCGTCGCTGCGGCGTGCGCCGTAGCCACCGTCACGCGAGCCACCGTAGCC
>NZ_JBAURZ010000048.1:0-5677 GCF_049581445.1 Paraburkholderia sp.
GCGACTTCGACGAGAAGCCGCCGAACACGACCGAATGCGTCGCGCCGATCCGCGCACAGGCCTGCATCGCGACGATGCCTTCCACCGACATCGGCATATAGATCACCACGCGGTCGCCCTTCTTCACGCCACGCGTCTTCAACGCGTTGGCGAAGCGGCTCACTCGCTCCAGCAGATCCTGATAGGTGACGTTGGCGACCGTGCCGTCATCGGACTCGAAGACAATCGCGACGCGTTGGCCGTGACCGGCTTCCACGTGACGGTCGATGCTGTTGTACGACGCATTCAGCAGGCCATCCTCGAACCATGTGTAGAACGGCGCCTTCGACTCGTCGAGCACCTTGGTGAAAGGCTTTTTCCAGCTCAGTGTCTCTTTGGCAAGACGGCCCCAGAAGCCTTCGTAATCGCTTTCCGCTTCGGCGGCGAGGGCACGGTATGCGTCCATACCGGAGATGGTGGCGCCTGCTGCCGCTGCGGCAGGGGGTGGGAAAACGCGGTGTTCCTGAAGAACCGATTCAATCGCAGACATCGACTACCCCTTGGTGAAGATGAAACGTAAAACCTGCTGACGCGTCGGTGACGCGCCATGTCGTGGTGACGCCGCCTGTCAAACATGCGCAGCGCCTGTCTCCAACCCTCGCGCACGGCCTTCACACCATGCGCAGCCAATCAGCCAGATCCGCATGCCGCATTGCAGCATGCACGAATCGCGATCAGCCCGTTCATCGCCAAGATAAACGTTGCAACTTACCGGCCACTTACGCAAGCGCTGCTTGCATGAGCCTCGCAGTTCGCGATGCTACGCGCCTGGCAGCGCGGGGGTCGGTGGGCCGGGCATGTCTCGGGGGCGTGGGCCTGCCGTAGTACGCGCCCTTTTACAATGCTAACTGAACTCGCCATTCGGATTCCAGCGCTGAAACGCGGGCCGCTGTTAGCGGCCGGCCCCCACCCTCTGCCCGTTGCAGCGCGGCAAACCCGGGTGACGCTGTACAATAGCGCGCCTGTCGCAAGCTTGTCCGCGAGCCGGTCTATGAACTTACCCACGAACGTGCCCGACAAGCGTGGCCGTTTTTTCGCTGCCCGCTTTCAGCCCGATCTCATCGCCCTGATTCTTGCCCATGTCCGCTCCGCGCTCCGACTCAGCTGGTAAAACGCGCCGCCCGATGCGCCCCCTGCCCGCCATCATCTTTATGAGCCGCTGGCTGCAGGTGCCGCTTTACCGCGGCCTGATCGTCGCGCAAGGCGTCTATGTGGTGCTCTTCCTGAAGGAAGTCTGGCATCTGGTCACAGCGTCCATGACGCTCGATGAAACCAGCCGTATTGCAACCCGTTTCCACTCCCCTGAAGGCGCACGACTGAACGCACAGCCAACGCGATCAGTACAACAAGCGCCATTGTCCCCACTGAGCTAGCCATGACCGTCATCAAACAGGAAGATCTGATTCAGAGCATTGCTGATTCGCTGCAACACATCAGCTACTACCACCCGCTCGATTACATCCAGGCTCTCGGCCGCGCGTACGAACTCGAAGAGAGCCCGGCCGCCAAGGATGCCATCGCGCAGATCCTGACCAACAGCCGCATGTGTGCGGAAGGCAAGCGCCCGATCTGCCAGGACACCGGCATCGTGACGGTGTTTGTGAAGGTGGGCATGGACGTGCGTTGGGACGGCGCCACGATGAGCGTCACCGACATGATCAACGAAGGCGTGCGCCGCGGCTATCTGAACCCGGACAACGTGCTGCGCGCGTCGATCGTGAGCCCGCCGGAAGGGGCCCGCAAGAACACCAAGGACAACACGCCGGCCGTGATCCACTACGAGATCGTGCCGGGCGACAAGGTCGACGTGCAGGTCGCAGCCAAGGGCGGCGGCTCGGAAAACAAATCGAAGTTCGCGATGCTGAATCCGTCGGATTCGATCGTCGACTGGATCCTGAAGACCGTGCCGACGATGGGCGCCGGCTGGTGCCCGCCGGGCATGCTCGGCATCGGTATCGGCGGTACCGCTGAAAAGGCGATGCTGATGGCGAAGGAATCGCTGATGGATCCGATCGACATTCAGGACGTCATCGCGCGCGGCCCGCAGGACTGGATCGAAGAACTGCGGATCGAACTGCACGAGAAGGTCAACGCGCTCGGCATCGGCGCACAGGGTCTTGGCGGTCTCGCCACCGTGCTCGATGTGAAGATCATGGCGGCGCCTACGCACGCTGCATCCAAGCCGATCGCCATCATCCCGAACTGCGCGGCTACGCGTCACGCGCACTTCACGCTGGATGGCTCGGGCGTCGCGAAGCTCGAAGCGCCCTCGCTCGACGCATGGCCGAAGGTGCAGTGGGAACCGAACACGGAAACCAGCAAGCGCGTCGATCTGAACACGCTCACGCCCGCTGAAGTCGCTGCGTGGACGCCGGGCCAGACGCTACTGCTATCGGGCAAGATGTTGACGGGCCGCGACGCTGCGCACAAGCGCATCGCCGACATGCTCGCCAAGGGCGAGAAGCTGCCGGTGGACTTCACGAACCGCGTGATCTACTACGTCGGCCCGGTCGACCCGGTGCGCGACGAAGCCGTCGGTCCCGCAGGCCCGACCACCGCGACCCGCATGGACAAGTTCACCGATACGATGCTGGGGCAAACCGGTCTCATTTCGATGATCGGCAAGGCCGAACGCGGCCCGGTCGCCATCGAGTCCATCAAGAAGCACAAGGCGGCTTACCTGATGGCCGTGGGCGGCGCCGCGTACCTCGTCTCGAAGGCGATCCGCAGCGCGAAGGTGCTGGCGTTCGAAGACCTCGGCATGGAAGCCATCTATGAGTTCGATGTGCAGGACATGCCGGTGACGGTGGCGGTGGATTCGAACGGCACGTCGGTGCATCAGACCGGGCCGAAGGAATGGCAGGCAAAGATCGGCAAGATTCCGGTCGCGACGGTTTAAAACCAGCTGTCACCAGGTTCGCGGCCAGGTTCAAAGGCCGCCGTCTGTTGACAGAAAGCCGGGGCTCGCGGTCCCGGCTTTTTCTTTGCTGGACGCAGGGATTGCGCAGCGAGCCATCACGGAGCGCAGCGGTCCCTGCGGACTGTCAAAAAATGCTCCGATCCTTGGCTTTTTTGGATCAGACGTTTATTGTTGTTGAAAATCGCAATTCAGAGCCCCACAAGGAAAAAACCATGCAAGGCGACAAAAAGGTTATCGAATATCTGAACGCCCAGTTGAAGAATGAACTGACCGCGATCAATCAGTATTTTCTGCATGCGCGGATGTACAAGCATTGGGGGCTCGAAAAACTCGGCAAGCACGAATACGATGAGTCAATCGGCGAAATGAAGCACGCTGACTGGTTGATCGAACGTATTTTCATGCTCGACGGCCTGCCTAATCTGCAAGACCTGCACAAGCTGCTGATCGGCGAGGAAACCAAAGAGATCCTCGAATGCGATTTGAAGCTCGAACAGATTTCTCAGAGCACCTGCAAGGAAGCTATTGCGTATTGCGAATCAGTTCGCGATTTCGTCTCGCGTGAAATCTTCGTGAAGATTCTCGACGATACGGAAGAACATATCGACTGGCTGGAAACGCAACTGGATCTGATCGACAAGGTCGGCATCCAGAATTATCAGCAGTCCGGCATGGGCTCAATCGAGTCCTAAGCGGCGCAGCCCGTGCATCGCTTTATGCCCAGCGCGGGCGCTGCCACTTGCTCCCACTGTTTGCACCTTTGTCTCGTCCCGTGAGCAAAACCCATCGCACCTCTGCGTCAGACGCAGGTCTGACCTCGCCCGCCACACGCGGCGCTCGTGAACTCCGGGCGGAGCACGCGCCGGTCGGGATATTCGACTCGGGCCTGGGCGGCCTGTCCGTGCTGCGCGCCGTGCGCGCCCAGTTGCCGGACGAGTCGATCATCTACGTGGCCGACTCGTTGTACGCCCCATACGGCGAGCGCGATGACGATTTCATCGCCGAGCGGACCTTGGCCATCGGGCAATGGCTCGTCACGCAGGGCGCCAAGGTGCTGGTGGTGGCCTGCAACACAGCGACGGCACAGTCGATCGCGATGGTGCGCGAGCGGCTGCCCATTCCGTTGATCGGTGTTGAACCCGGCATCAAACCGGCCGCCTCTCAATCGAAGACCCGCGTCGCCGGCGTGCTCGCCACGCAAGTGACGCTGCGCAGTACGCGCTTCCAGAGCCTCCTCGAACGCTACGCTGCGGACTGCCGCTTTCTGTGCCAGCCAGGCCACGGACTCGTGCAGGCGATCGAACGCTGCGACGTCGGCTCGGCGGAGCTTCGCACGCTGCTGCAGAGCTATCTGCAACCCATGCTCGACGCTGGCGCGGATACGCTGGTCCTCGGTTGCACTCACTATCCGTTTCTCGATGCGGCAATCCGCGACATCGTCGGTGAGCGCATGGCGCTGATCGACACCAGCATCGCTATCGCCCGCCAGGTTGAGCGTGTGCTCGACCAGAGCGGTCTGCGCGGTGCCGCTGACGTACCCGCTGATCTGCCCCGGTTTTGCTCCACCAGCGACGGTGCGCACTTGCAACAACTGGCGGCCACGCTGCTGCAATTAGAGGCTCCCGTCGAACGCGTGGTCATCCCCTCTCCGCGCACCCTCGCGCCGGATTCCCAGGCCGCCTGAAGCGGGGTCAGACCTGGCCAGCGTAAGCCCAGCGCCGGTTTGACCGCCATCACGAAGCAGCAGCCCTCGGACTGCCCGCCATCGTGCCCCAACTCCCGACCGCGTTACCCCTGCTAACAGTCTGGTTTTGTTACAAAAATCCGCACAGGGTGCTTGCCAAACGGGCCAAACAAAATGATAATAATTCGCATTAACGTTAGCTATTGCGCCCTACCATGATTGTTTGCGTGTGCAAGTCTGTATCCGACCGGACGATCCGTGCCTCGATCGCTGATGGCGTCGACTCCTTCGACGAACTCCAGTTCGAGCTCGGCGTCGCCATGTGCTGCGGCAAGTGCGAGGCGTCCGTGCGCGACGTCATGGCGCAAAGCGGCGTCTGCGCGAGCCGTTGCGGAGTCGAGCAACATGGCCACCCGGTGCCGCTGACGTTCTACGAACGCAAGGCCGCTTGATCCTGCCGGCACGGCGCCCGCCGTGCCCTGTCTGAGCGCCTGCTTCGGCCTCACGCTTTAGTCCACTGCCGTCAGCAAGCCAGTACACGTACGAGCCAGCTAATCCTCATCACCCCTGTTACAGGAGTTGGAGATGGAATTGCTGATTGGTTTCGTGACCACACTGTGCATTTCGCTGCTGATATTCCGAAAATGACCTTGCTTTGTCACGGGTGCGGTGTCGTCGGCGCGCGGCCACATTAACATGCCCGCTCCGTACCCCGCCCCAGCCGGCACGATGCCGGCGCCGTCCGTTCGCTTGAATTCCCGCACCCTTGTCACCACGGCCGCTGTCGCCGGGATTCACGTTGCGCTGCTCGCCGTCGTGATGAGCATGCGTCATGAACCCGAAGTGCGCCCTATCGAGTCGCATGAGATGACGGCTGAGTTGCTGAGTCCGGCACCAGTCGCCGCGCCGGTGGCCTTGCAGTCCATCGCGCCGCCACCGCCCAAGCCCACGCCGCCGGTACCGCACGTCAAACCCAAGGTGCAGCCGCGCCCAACGCCTGTGGCCAAATCCACGCCAGCGCCGTTGCCTGAGGC
>NZ_JBAURZ010000049.1:0-10041 GCF_049581445.1 Paraburkholderia sp.
GCGCCGGGCCATGCGCGACGCACACGTGCCGCTCGCCGACGCGATCCTCGTCGAAGATACCCGGTCGCACCTGAAGAACTATCGCCGGCTGGGTATCCGCACCGTGTGGATCGTCGGCCATCTGCCGAATCCTGCCCGCGCGGATGGCATGGCGGGCCCGTTGCCGGGCACTGGCCGTCCGCACTATGTCGACCGACGCATTCGTTCGCTAAAATCACTCAGATTGGGCACCCGCTCAGTGCGACTGAAGGGACGACAGACATGCAACCGGATCACAAGCATGACGAGGCCGTAACCGAAGACCAGCCAGCCCCGGGCAGTGCCCCGCACCGTGCGACGCGCCTGAAACCCGGCGAGCGGCGCGTGCATATCCTCCAGACGCTCGCCGCCATGCTGGAGGCGCCGAAGAACGAAAAGATCACCACGGCGGCACTTGCCGCGCGGCTCGGCGTGTCGGAAGCCGCGCTGTACCGGCATTTCGCCAGCAAGGCGCAAATGTTCGAAGCCCTGATCGAATTCATCGAGCAATCGATCTTCGGGCTGATCAACCAGATCGTCACGAAGGAGCCGAACGGCGTCTTGCAGGCCCGAGCGATCGCCCTGATGCTGCTCAACTTTTCCGCGAAAAATCCCGGCATGACACGCATGCTGACCTGCGAAGCGCTAGTCGGTGAACACGAACGGCTCACCGAGCGCGTCAACCAGATCCTCGAACGCGTTGAAGCCTCGCTTAAGCAATGCCTGCGTCTCGGTCTGATGGACGCCAATGTCCAGGAGACGGCAGCGGCCAACTCTGCGGCGCAAGCCACGTCCGTGCCGTTACCGACGGACTACGATCCCGCCGTGCGCGCCAACCTGTTGCTCAGCTACATCGTGGGCCGCTGGCACCGCTACGTGCGAAGCGGCTTTGCGCGCAACCCGGCTGAACATGCGGACGCCCAGCTCAGACTGATTCTCCAGTAGTCCACTTGCGACAACGGGCGGACGCGCGGCCGCCCTGGCCTCCATGACGCTGCCGCGCCGGATTTTCCGCTATACTTTGCGCCTGAATGTTGTTACTGACGCGCCGATTTGCTGACTCGATTGCGGGCGCGCGAACCAGCTGGAATCTGTTCCGGCGGTTCACTATAAATGCGGCTAAAGAGGTCGTCAGCCGCGCATCCAGTCTCTTTCCGCGCCGACACCATTTAGCCGCCCCTGTAGAAGGCGGAATGAATGGAATCGATCGGCATCGTCGCTCCTCAAAAAATGCATTTCTCCGAGCCGCTGCTCATGCAGAACGGCAGCTCGTTGGCCAGTTTCGACCTGATGGTCGAAACCTACGGCACGCTCAACGCGGCCCGCAGCAACGCGGTGCTGGTTTGTCACGCGTTGAACGCCTCGCACCATGTGGCAGGCGTCTATACGGCCGACCCGAAAAACGTCGGCTGGTGGGACAACATGGTCGGCCCCGGCAAGCCGCTCGACACCGACAAGTTCTTTGTGATTGGCGTGAACAACCTCGGTTCATGCTTCGGCTCGACCGGACCGATGAGTCTCGATCCTGCAACCGGCGAACCGTATGGCGCAAGCTTCCCGGTCGTCACCGTTGAAGACTGGGTGAACGCGCAAACGCGCGTGGCTGATGCCTTCGGCATTCAGCGTTTTGCGGCGGTGATGGGCGGCAGCCTTGGCGGCATGCAGGCGCTCGCGTGGAGCGTGATGTACCCGGAGCGCGTCGGCCATTGCATCGTGGTGGCGTCGACGCCCAAGCTGTCCGCGCAGAACATCGCCTTTAATGAGGTCGCCCGGTCGGCGATCCTGTCCGACCCCGACTTTCACGGCGGCAACTACTACGCCCATAACGTGAAGCCGAAGCGCGGGCTGCGAGTGGCGCGCATGATCGGCCACATCACGTATCTGTCCGACGACGACATGGCCGAGAAATTCGGCCGCTCGCTGCGCCGAGCCGAAGGCGCGCTGGACGCCTACAACTTCAACTTCGACGTTGAGTTCGAAGTGGAATCGTATCTGCGCTATCAGGGTGACAAGTTCGCCGACTATTTCGACGCCAACACCTACCTGCTGATCACCCGAGCGCTCGACTATTTCGATCCCGCCAAGGCTTTCGATGGCGATCTGACCAAAGCCGTCGCGCATACGACGGCGAAGTACCTGATCGCCAGCTTCTCGACCGACTGGCGCTTCGCGCCGGCCCGCTCGCGCGAACTGGTGAAGGCGCTGCTGGATCACAAACGCACCGTGACCTACGCCGAGATCGACGCCCCGCACGGCCACGACGCCTTCCTGCTCGACGACGCGCGCTATCACAACCTGATGCGCGCCTATTACGAACGTATCGCCACAGAGGTGAACGCATGAACCAGCGCGCTCTCGATTATCTTGCGCTGCGCCCCGACTTCCGCGCCATCGCCCGCTGGGTCGAACCGGGCGCGACGGTGCTTGACCTGGGCTGCGGCGATGGCTCGCTACTCTCGCTGCTGACCGAGGAACTCGACGTTTCGGGCTATGGCATCGAGATCAACGACGCCGGCGTGCTTGCTTCGACGAAAAACGGCGTCAACGTGATCCAGCAGAATCTGGAAGACGGCCTGCGCCTCTTCGAGGACGGCAGCTTCGATTTCGCGATCCTGTCGCAGACACTGCAAACCATTCATCAGACCGCCGCGATCCTGCGTGAGACGGTGCGGGTCGGCAAGGAATGCATCGTGTCGTTTCCGAACTTCGGCTATTGGTCGCACCGGCTTGCCGTGCTGCAGGGCCGGATGCCCGTATCGAAGTCGCTGCCGTTCCAATGGCACAACACGCCGAACGTGCGTGTGCTGACCATCAAGGATTTCGAGGCGCTGGCGCCCGAGGTCGGCATCAAGATTCTCGACCGTGTGGTGCTGCATGGCGGTCAGGCGGTGCGTTGGGGCGTGAACTGGCGTGGTAGTCTTGCGGTCTATCGCGTCAAGAAAAGCTAATCTCTCGCTCACATGTCAAACCCGCCGCACGAGGCGCCTGCACTTACCGCTCACGTAGAACATCCCGGCTGGCGTGCCTTTCTGAACACGCACATGCTGATCTGCGTCTTTCTCGGCTTCACGTCGGGACTGCCGCTGTTTACGCTCGTCTATCTGGTCCAGGCGTGGTTGCGCTCGGAAGGTGTCAATCTGAAGGAGATCGGCCTTTTCGCGCTGATCCAGTTCCCCTATACGTGGAAGTTCGTCTGGGCGCCGCTCATGGACCGCTACGTGCCTCGCCTGCCGGGCTGGCGACCCGGACGGCGACGCGGCTGGATGCTGGTCACGCAGATTCTGGTCGCCGGCGCAATTGCCACGCTCGGCTTCGTGTCGCCGCACGACTCGATCTGGACGGTTGCCGCGCTGACCGCGCTGGTCGCGTTCTTCGGCGCGAGCCAGGATATCTCCATTGACGCCTACCGGCGCGAACTGCTGACCGATACCGAGCAGGGCCTCGGCAACGCGGTGCACGTGAACGCTTACAAGATCGCCGCGCTGGTGCCTGGGTCGCTAGCGCTGATCCTCTCGGACCATCTGCCGTGGACCACCGTGTTCATCGTCACCGCTGCGTTCATGGTGCCGGGCATGATCATGACGCTCGTCGTGCGCGAGCCCGAAGTGCACGGCGCGCCGCCGAAAAACCTGCGTGATGCGATCGTTCAGCCGTTCCGCGAATTCATCCTGCGCGACGGCTGGCGCGGCGCGCTGTTCGTGCTCAGCTTTATCTTCCTGTACAAGCTCGGCGACACGATGGCGACCAATCTGTCGACATCGTTCTTCCTCGACATCGGCTATTCGCGCACGCAGATCGGCGTGATCGCCAAGACGACCGCGTTCGGCGCGAGCCTCGCGGGCGGGATCGTAGGCGGCCTGTGGATGATGCGCATCGGCATTGGCCGCGGGCTATGGGTATTTGGCGTGCTGCAGATGGTATCGACGCTGGGCTTTGCGTGGCTTGCGCATCTCGGACCGGCCTCGCCGGGGCTCACCGAGATCTACGATTTCGCCGTCTTCACTAGCCATGCGGTGACGAAACTGCTTTCGGTGTTCGGCATTGACTGGACCGTGCAACTCGATCCGCGCTCGGTCGCGCTGGCGCTCGTCTACGGTCTCGAGACCTTCGCCACCGGCTTGACGATGGCGGCCTTCACCGCTTACATCGCCAGCACAACCGATCCGCGCTACACCGCCACGCAATTCGCGCTTTTCACGAGTCTTGCCTCGGTACCGCGCACGCTGGCCTCGGCGGCGAGCGGCTATGTGGTCGCGCAGATCGGCTGGTTCGAGTACTTTCTTGCCTGTACCGCGCTAGCGTTGCCCGGCATGCTGCTATTGCTGCGCATCGCCCCGTGGAGAGCGAAGTCGTGAACATCGTCGCTACAAGGCGAGCGGCCATGGCGACGCGACTGCGTCATGCCACGACCAGAGCACGGCGCGCGCTGCATGTAGCGCTGGCCGTTGTCTTCGCTACCAGCACGCTGGCTATGCCATGGAGCGCCTATGCGACGGCCATGCCAGCCCTCGCCTCACCGGCTAACGCTTCGGCTCCGGCGTCCGCCAGTGCGCCTGTTGCGAAATCAGCGCCGAACGCCGCGCCTGCGGACAATGCCGCTGGAACCTCATCGAACGAAGCCGGCGGCGCCGGTGCGAGCAGTAGCCCCAACGCGAACGTCGTCAACGCGGCAAGTGCAGCGACTGCAACGTCGCCAGCAGCCACATCGGGCGTACAAGCGCCTCCTCCCGTGACCGCCAGACAGCCCGCACGCAGCGGCAGTCCCGCGCCGGCCCCGGAAGCAAACCCGAGTTCAGCGCCGGCGTCAGCCGCCGCCGAGAATCGACCACCGGCTTACACGCCCATCCCGTCGATGCAGTTCGGCAGATACGCGGTGTTTCGCAACCTGATTCCATCGCCAGCGCTCGAGGCGCAGGCGGCCGACGAATTCGCCGAAATCGTGCGCGGCGCAGCCCACGCCGACCGGCTCTATCCCGACAACGACGCGCGCGTGATCCGCGTGCGCACGATCGTGGACAAGCTGATTCCGTATTCTCTGAAATGGAACGAGCGAGCTAAGAGCTGGAAGTGGGAAATCGCGGTGATCCGCTCGCCCGATATCCGCATGTACTGTCTGCCGGGCGGCAAGATCGTGATCTACAGCGGGATCCTTGATCGCGTACGTCTAAACGACAATGAACTCGGCATGCTGCTGGGCCACGAGATCGCGCACGCGCTGCGCGAGCACGCGCGTGAACGCCTAGGTGAACAACAGTCCGCGCAACTCGATTCGTCCGGGACGATTCCGCAGTTGTTCGGCCTCGCGGATCTTGGCGTGGCTCCGCTCGGCATCGGTTCGCAACTGCTCGAAATGAAATACTCGAACACCGACGAAACGGAGGCGGACGTGATTGGCAGCGACATCGCCTCACGCGCCGGTTACGATCCACGCGCGGCCGTCACCTTGTGGGACAAACTGGCCGCAGCGACGCATAGTAATCTCGATCAGGGCTACATCTACGTTCATCCGTACACGCCGGCGCGTCGTGCGGACATCATGAAACGGCTACCCGACATGCTGTCGCTCTATGCGAAGGCGATTGGCAAAACCGTCGACACGCTGCCCGACTACGGCGGCATCGGCCGCCCGCGCCGCACGCAATCCCGCGATCGGTGAAGCGTGCAACGAGCGCGCCTCATCTGATCCGGCGGTAACAACCCCGCCTTACTTCTTGAGCTTGTGGTCGTAGTCGACCGTCAGCGGCGCGTGGTCGCTGAACTTGATGTCACGGAACACGTCCGTGCGCTTCGCTTTGCCGGCAATACCCGACGTAGCGATCTGATAATCAATCCGCCACCCTACGTTCTTCGCATACGCCTGGCCGCGATTGCTCCACCACGTGTACTGCTCGGGACGCTGATCGAGCGTACGGAACACGTCGACGTAGCCCACTTCGTCGAACAGCCTGGTCAGCCACTCGCGTTCTTCCGGCAGGCAACCTGAGTTCTTCTGATTGCTCTTCCAGTTCTTGATGTCGATTTCCTTGTGGACGATATTCACGTCGCCGCACACGATTACTTCGCGCTCCTTGCTGAGTTCGGCGAGGTGCGGCATGAACTCATCCATGAAACGGAACTTGGCCTGCTGGCGGTCCTCGCCGCTCGATCCCGACGGCACATACACCGACACCACCGACAGCGTGCCAAAGCGCAACTCCACATAGCGCCCTTCCGGGTCGAACTCTTCACTGCCGAAACCGATCACGACCTCATCCGGCTCGTGACGGGTATACACCCCAGCGCCGCTGTAGCCCTTCTTCACTGCGTGCTGGAAGTAGCCGGTGAAGTTATGCGGCGCGAGGAATTCGGGGGTCATGTCGTCCTGCGAGCATTTGATTTCCTGCACGCACAGCACGTCGGCTTTCTGTTCACCGAACCAGTCGAAAAAACCTTTCTTCGCCGCAGAGCGGATTCCGTTCAGGTTGGCGGTAATCACACGCAACATGTCGTTCCTTGGTTGTTGATTCGTTACTACGAGTTCATGGTTGAGTCGAGGACGGAGCCAACGTCTGGCGCCCTCATTCGATTTTCACGCCCTTGAGCGATTCCTTCGCGGGCGGGTATTCAAGCTTCAAGCCTTCGAACGTGCGCAGCAGCAGTTCGGCCACCATCACGTTGCGATGCGTCTTCGAGTCCGCAGGGATGATGTACCAGGGCGCGTAAGGCGTCGAGGTTGCTGCCAGCATGTCTTGATACGCGTTCTGATACTGGTCCCACTGCTTGCGCGCTTCGAGATCCGATACGTCGAACTTCCAGTGTTTGGTCGGATCGTCGATACGCGCCTGCAGCCGCGCGCGCTGCTCGTCCTTAGAGATGTGCAACATGCATTTGATAATCGTCGTGCCGCTGTCCGCGAGCATGCCTTCAAACTCGCGGATATGGCGAAAGCGCCGCTCACGCTGGTCGCGGTCAAGCTGCCCCAGCACGACCGGCACCAGCACGTCCTCGTAGTGACTGCGGTTGAACACCGTCAGCTCACCAGCGGCCGGCGCCTGCGAATGCACACGCCAGAGAAAATCATGCGCGAGTTCTGTGGGCGTCGGTGCCTTGAACGGCACGATGCGCAGGCCGAGTGGATCGACCTCGTGAAACACCGCGCGGACCGTGCCGTCCTTGCCGCTCGTATCCATCCCTTGCAGCACTAGCAAAACACGCTGTACTCGCTGCGCGTGCAGACACTCCTGCAATGCGTCGAGTCGTGCCCCGATCTCGGCTAGGCGCTGACGGTCGGCATCCTTCGCGCCCGTCGAAAGCGGCTTCGTCCCCGGATCGAGATTCGTCAGCGCGAATTTCTCGATCTTCTTGGCGTCGTCGAAGTACGGTACGCGGTAATCGTCGAGTTCCGGTTTTTTCGCCATGCGTTGTCTCCAGAATCAGCCGCTGCGTCTGACGCAGCGGCGCCCGCAAAAGGAAACGGGCCGCTGCCCCACTTTCGTCCGGCAACGGCCCGTTATGACCGAAGCTGTGCACTCACTGAAGCACTAGCTTCAGCGTGTGCATCGCTGCGTTCAGGACAGCTTCTTCTTCAGCAGTTCGTTGACCTGCTGCGGATTGGCCTTGCCCTTGGTGGCCTTCATGGCCTGACCGATCAGCGCGTTGAACGCCTTTTCCTTACCCGCGCGGAATTCCTCAACTGATTTCTGATTGGCCGCGAGCACTTCATCAATGATCGCTTCGAGCGCGCCGGTATCCGAGATCTGCTTGAGACCCTTCGCTTCGATGATGCGGTCAGCGGCGGCTTCGTCGGTAGCTTTCTCGTCCCACATCGCGACGAAAATCTCCTTTGCGATCTTGTTCGAGATCGTGCCGTCGGCGATGCGTTGCAGCAGCAGCGCAAGTTGCGCAGCCGATACCGGGCTGTCGGCAATGTCGAGTCCTTCGCGGTTCAATAGCGAAGACACTTCGCCCATCATCCAGTTCGCGGCCACTTTGGCCTGCGCTGCGCCGACCTTCACCACCACTGCTTCGTAATACGCGGCCATTGCCTTGCTTGAAGTCAGCACGACCGCGTCGTACTGAGTCAGGCCGTACTGGTCGACCAGCCGTTGCTGGATTGCCACCGGCAACTCCGGCATCTCGGCCTTCACACGCTCCACCCACGCCGCGTCGATCACGAGCGGCATCAGATCCGGGTCCGGGAAATAGCGGTAGTCGTGCGCGTCTTCCTTGCTGCGCATCGAACGCGTTTCGCGCTTGTCAGGATCGTACAGACGCGTTTCCTGCACCACCGTGCCGCCGTCTTCGATCAGTTCGACCTGGCGGCGTACTTCGTACTGGATCGCTTCTTCGAGAAAGCGAAATGAGTTCAGGTTCTTGATCTCAGCACGCGTGCCGAACTCCGCTTGTCCGACTGGCCGCACGGACACATTCGCATCGCAACGGAATGAGCCTTCCTGCATGTTACCGTCGCAGATGCCGAGCCATGTGACGAGCGTATGCAGCGTCTTCGCGTACGCGACGGCTTCGGCCGCGCTGCGCATTTCCGGCTCGGTGACGATTTCGAGCAAGGGCGTGCCGGCGCGATTCAGATCGATCCCGGTCATGTCCGCGAAGTCCTCATGCAGCGACTTGCCGGCATCTTCTTCCAGGTGAGCACGCGTCAGATTGACTGTCTTGACGTACGCTTCCTTGCCCGCCTTTTCATTAGCCGGCACTTGAATCGTGACCTGTCCGCCTTGCACGACCGGAATCTCGTACTGGCTGATCTGGTAGCCCTTCGGCAGGTCCGGATAAAAATAATTCTTGCGCGCGAAAATGCTGCGCGGCGCGATGGTCCCGCCAATGGACAGACCGAATTCGATCGCACGTTGGACTGCGCCGCGATTCATCACCGGCAGCGTGCCCGGCAATGCCAGATCGACGGGGCAAGCCTGCGTGTTCGGTTCAGCGCCGAACTGCGTCGCCGCGCCCGAGAAAATCTTTGAGACGGTCGAGAGCTGCGTGTGCGTCTCGAGACCGATGACAACTTCCCATTCTTTGGCCATGTTCACACTCCCGCCGGTGCTTTGCGGTGCCAGTCCGTGGCACGCTGAAACGCGTCTGCAACCTGCAGCATGCGAGCTTCATTGAAATAGTTGCCGATAATCTGCAGACCCACCGGACGCTGTGCATTGGCACCCGCGCCGAAGCCGCACGGCACGCTCATGCCGGGCAGGCCGGCAAGACTCACCGACAGCGTGTAGATATCGGCCAGATACATCTGCACCGGATCGTCACCCTTCGCACCGAGATCCCACGCCACCGACGGCGCGACCGGTCCCATGATCACGTCGCACTGCTTGAACGCTTCCTGAAAGTCCTGCGCAATGATGCGGCGAATCTTCTGCGCCTGCAGGTAGTAGGCGTCGTAGTAGCCGTGCGACAGCACGTATGCACCCACGAGAATACGACGCTTCACCTCGGGACCGAAACCCTCGGCGCGCGACTTCTTGTACATATCGAGCAGATCGCGATACTCCGCGGCGCGGTGGCCGTAGCGCACGCCGTCGAAACGCGACAGGTTCGACGAGGCTTCCGCCGGTGCGATCACGTAATACACGGGGATCGAAAGCTCGGTTTTCGGCAACGTGACCTCGACTAGCGTCGCGCCGAGTGCTTCGTATTGCTTCAGTGCGGCATCGATGGCCGCGCGTACGTCGTCTGCGAGGCCCGCGCCGAAGTATTCCTTCGGCAAGCCGATACGCAGACCGGCAAGCGGCTTGCCTGCTGCGTTGGTCGCGCCATCAGCAGACCAGGTTTGGCCGAGGTAGCGCGTGTAATCTTCGTCGGCGCGCTCAAGACTGGTCGAATCGTGCGTATCAAAACCAGCCATGGCATTGAGCAGCGTCGCGCAGTCAGACGCGCTTTGCGCCATCGGACCACCCTGGTCGAGCGACGACGCAAACGCGATCATGCCGTAGCGCGACACGCGGCCGTACGTCGGCTTGATGCCGGTAATGCCGGAGAACGACGCCGGCTGACGGATCGAGCCACCCGTGTCCGTGC
>NZ_JBAURZ010000050.1:0-9906 GCF_049581445.1 Paraburkholderia sp.
GTCCTGGCGGGTTCGCTAGCCAGCCGCAACCAGTCCACGTCGCCACCGCGACGCAAGGCGACATGCCGATCGTGTTGACCGCGCTCGGCACGGTCACGCCGCTGGCAACGGTGACAGTCCAGACGCAGTTGAGCGGCATCCTGCAGACCGTCGCCTTCCAGGAAGGCCAGATGGTCAAGAAAGGCGATCTGCTCGTGCAGATCGATCCGCGTCCCTATCAGATCTCGCTTGAGAACGCCGAGGGCGCGCTGGCACGCGACAAGGCGCTGCTGGCAACCGCGCGCCTCGACCTGAAACGCTATCAGACGCTACTGTCTCAAGACTCGATTGCAAGCCAGCAGGTCGATACGCAGGCTTCGCTCGTTCAGCAATAC
Source organism: Paraburkholderia sp. (assembly GCF_049581445.1). Taxonomy (GTDB): domain Bacteria; phylum Pseudomonadota; class Gammaproteobacteria; order Burkholderiales; family Burkholderiaceae; genus Paraburkholderia. The sequence continues at coordinate 375 of NZ_JBAURZ010000050.1, forward strand.
GAAGGCACCGTCAAGTCCGATCAGGCGAACATCGACACCTACAAACTCGATCTGATCTACGCGCGCATCACGGCACCGGTGTCGGGCCGCGTGGGTCTGCGCCAGGTCGACGCGGGCAATTACGTCACGCCTAGCCTCACCAACGGTATCGTCGTGATCACGCAATTGCAGCCCATCAGCGTGATTTTCACGACCTCCGAAGACAACCTGCCGCAGATCATGAAGCAGGTCCAAACTGGCGCGAAGCTCTCAGTCACGGCCTATGACCGCAGCAACACCACGTCGCTCGAAGGCGGCGTGCTCGAAACGCTGGATAACCAGATCGACACCACGACCGGCACGCTCAAACTGCGCGCCACGTTCAACAACGACAACAACCAGTTGTTCCCGAATCAGTTCGTCAACGCCCGCCTGCTGGTCGACACCATTCACAACGCGGTGATCGTGCCGACCTCCGCCGTGCTGAACGGCTCGATGGGCCAGTTCGTCTACGTGGTGCAGGCCGACAACACGGTCACCGTGCGCCCGGTCAAGATCGGCCCGGTGGATGGCGAACGCACCAGCATTGCGTCGGGCCTGCAGGCGGGCGAGCGCGTCGTGATCGACGGCTCCGACCGCCTCAAGGAAGGCGCGAAGATCACCATTCCCGCAGACCGTCCGCGCGGCGCTTCGGGGGCACGCGGTGCATCCGGCGCGCATGGCGCATCGGGTGCGTGGGGCGCGTCCGGCGCACGTGGGCAACACCATCACAAACACGCGGCGCAAGCTTCGGAATAACGGCTGACTGAACCCGCATGAATCCATCCCGCGCCTTTATTCTGCGCCCGGTCGGCACCGCCCTTCTGATGGCGGCGATCATGCTGGTCGGGCTCGTCGCGCTACGCTTTCTGCCGCTCTCGGCGCTGCCGGAAGTCGACTACCCGACCATCCAGGTGCAAACCTTTTATCCGGGCGCAAGCCCGGACGTGATGACCTCATCGGTCACTGCGCCGCTTGAACGGCAGTTTGGCCAGATGCCGTCGTTAAACCAGATGTCGTCGCAAAGCTCGGCGGGCTCGTCGGTGATTACGCTGCAGTTCAGCCTCGATCTGCCGCTCGATATCGCCGAACAGGAAGTCCAGGCCGCCATCAACGCTGCGGGCAACCTGCTGCCCTCCGACCTGCCCGCGCCGCCAATCTACGCCAAGGTCAACCCGGCCGACGCACCGATCCTCACGCTCGCTCTCACCTCGAAGACAATGCCGTTGACCGACGTGCAGGATCTGGCCGACACGCGTCTCGCGCAGAAGATCTCGCAGGTGGCTGGCGTGGGTCTGGTGAGCCTGTCCGGCGGCCAGCGGCCCGCCGTGCGAATTCAGGCGAACCCACGCGCGCTGGCAGCGTACGGCCTGAATCTGGATGACCTGCGCACCACTATCTCGAACCTGAACGTCAACACGCCGAAGGGTAACTTCGACGGGCCGACACGTGCCTACACGATCAACGCGAACGACCAGTTGACCGACGCCAACGCTTACAAGAGCGCGGTGATCGCGTACAAGAACGGCCGCCCGGTGATGCTGACCGACGTCGCGACGATCCAGCAAGGCGCGGAAAACACCAAGCTTGGCGCGTGGGTCGGTTCAACCCCTGCCATCATCCTGAACGTGCAGCGTCAGCCGGGCGCCAACGTGATCCAGGTGGTGGACAGCGTCAAGGCATTGCTGCCGCAATTGCAGCAGTCGCTGCCCGCCTCGCTCAATGTGCAGATCGTCACGGACCGCACCACCACGATCCGCGCCTCGGTGCGCGACGTGCAGTTCGAACTGCTGATGTCAGTGGTGCTGGTGGTGCTCGTGATGTATCTGTTCCTCGCCAATTTCTACGCCACCATCATTCCGAGTCTGTCGGTGCCACTCTCGCTGATCGGCACGCTCGCCGTCATGTACCTGTGCGGCTTCTCGCTGGATAACCTGTCGCTGATGGCGCTGACCATCGCCACGGGTTTCGTGGTCGACGACGCGATCGTGATGATCGAGAACATTGCGCGCTACGTCGAAGAGGGAGAAAGCGGGCTCGAAGCCGCGCTCAAGGGCTCAAAACAGATCGGCTTTACCATCATCTCGTTGACGGTATCGCTGATCGCCGTGCTGATTCCGCTGCTGTTCATGGGCGATGTCGTGGGCCGCCTGTTCCACGAATTCGCCATTACCCTGGCCGTGACTATTGTGATTTCGGCCATCGTCTCGCTGACGCTCGTGCCGATGATGTGCGCGAAGCTGCTGCGTCATACGCCGCCGCAAGAGAGCCATCGCTTCGAAACCAAAGCGCACGCCTTTATCGACTACGTGATCGCCCGTTATGCGGTCGCGCTCACCTGGGTGCTCAACCGCCAAGGGGCCACGCTGGTTGTGGCGCTGCTGACGCTGGTGCTGACCGGCGTGCTGTACGTGTTCATTCCGAAGGGCTTTTTCCCGGTGCAGGACACTGGCGTGATCCAGGCCATCACCCAGGCGCCGCAGTCGGTCTCGTATCAATCCATGGCCGAACGCCAGCAGGAACTGGCCGCGCAGATCGTGAAGAATCCGGATGTGGAGAGCCTGACGTCGTTTATCGGCGTGGATGGCAACAACATCACCCTGAACAGCGGCCGGATGCTGATCAACCTGAAGCCGCGCGATGACCGCAGCCATACGGCGAGCGATGTGATCCGCCAGTTGCAGAAGGATGTCGCGCATATCCCCGGCGCGGCGCTGTTCATGCAGCCGGTGCAGGATCTGACCATCGACGCAACGGTCAGCCCGACGCAGTATCAGTTCATGCTGACCGATCCGAACATCACCGAGTTCGCCACCTGGGTGCCGAAGCTGATGGAGCGCCTGAAGCAGGCGCCGGAACTGGCCGACGTTGCCACCGACCTGCAGGAGAACGGCCAGTCCGTGTTTGTGCAGATTGACCGTGCCACCGCGTCGCGCTACGGCATCACGCCGGCCACCGTGGATAACGCGCTCTACGACGCCTTCGGCCAGCGCATCGTCTCGACCATTTTCACGCAGTCGAACCAGTACCGCGTGATTCTTGAGGCGACGCCCGATGTCCAGCACTACACCGACTCGCTGAACGCGATCTACCTGCCCTCTTCCACCTCGACGGGCGGGCAGGTGCCGCTGTCGTCCATCGCGAAGTTCATCGAGCAGCCGGCGCCGCTGCTGGTCACGCATCTGAGCCAGTTCCCGGCCACCACGGTGTCGTTCAATCTGGCACCCGGGTCGTCGCTCGGCGCGGCCGTGAAGGCCATCAATCAGGCCGAGCAGGACATCGGACTGCCGGCATCGTTCCAGACACGCTTCCAGGGCGCGGCGCTGGCGTTCCAGGCATCGCTCTCCAATGAACTGTTCCTGATCCTCGCTGCGATCGTCACGATGTACATCGTGCTGGGCGTGCTTTACGAGAGCTTCATCCACCCCATCACGATTCTCTCGACGCTGCCCTCAGCGGGTCTCGGCGCGTTACTCGCGCTGTTGATCACCGGGCATGATCTCGACATCATCGGCATTATCGGCATCGTGCTGCTGATTGGTATCGTGAAGAAGAACGCCATCATGATGATCGACTTCGCGCTCGAAGCGGAGCGCGAACAGGGCAAGCCGCCGCGCGAGGCGATTTACCAGGCATGTCTGCTGCGCTTTCGTCCGATCCTGATGACCACCATGGCGGCCCTGCTCGGCGCGCTGCCGTTGATGCTCGGCAGCGGCGCAGGCTCCGAACTGCGCCGGCCGCTCGGTATCGCGATTGCGGGCGGCCTGATCGTTAGCCAGTTGCTGACGCTATTCACCACGCCGGTGATCTATCTCGCCTTCGATTCGCTGGCGCGTCGTGTGCGTGCGCGCTTCCATCGTGACGATGCGGGCCACGGCACACCGCCCCCCGCTACCGATGCGGGGAACTGAGCGATGAACCTGTCGCGTCCGTTCATTTCCCGGCCCGTCGCCACCACGTTGCTGGCGATCGGCATTGCGCTGTCCGGCGTCTTCGCTTTCACGAAGCTGCCGGTAGCGCCGCTGCCGCAGGTCGACTTCCCGACCATCTCGGTGCAGGCCTCCTTGCCGGGTGCAAGCCCGGACACGGTAGCCACCAGTGTCGCGAGTCCGCTCGAACGGCATCTCGGCTCGATTGCGGACGTCACCGAAATGACCTCGCAAAGCTCGGTCGGCTCCGCGCGCATCACGCTGCAATTCGGCCTGAACCGCGATATCGACGGTGCCGCTCGTGACGTGCAGGCAGCGATCAACGCCGCCCGCGCCGACCTGCCCGCGAGCCTGCGTAGTAATCCGACGTACCACAAGGTCAATCCGGCCGACGCGCCGATCCTGATTCTCGCGCTGACCTCCAACACACTGCCGGCGGGTCAGTTGTACGACTCTGCGGCCACCGTGTTGCAGCAGTCGCTCTCGCAGGTGGACGGTGTCGGCGAAGTGGACGTGAGCGGCTCGGCCAATCCGGCCGTGCGGGTCGAACTGGAACCGCAGATGCTGTTTCACTACGGTATCGGCCTTGAAGACGTACGCGCCGCATTGGCCGCGGCCAATGCGAATAGCCCCAAAGGTTCGATCGAGTTCGGCGCGAACCATGTGCAGATCTACACTAACGATCAGGCCAGCAAGGCTTCGCAATACAAGGATCTGATCATCGCCTACCGCAATGGCGCGGCGGTGCATCTGTCGGATGTCGCGGAGATCGTCGACTCGGTCGAGGACTTGCGCAATCTCGGCCTCTATAACGGTAAGCGCTCGGTGCTCGTGATCCTCTACCGTCAGCCGGGCGCGAACATTATCGACACCGTCGATCGGGTCAAGGCGATGCTGCCGCAACTGAAGGCCTCGCTGCCGGCGGATGTGGAAGTGATGCCAACCGTCGACCGTTCCACCACGATCCGCGCATCGCTGAAGGACACCGAGCACACGCTGATCATCGCGGTGGCGCTGGTCGTGATGGTGGTGTTCCTGTTCCTGCGCAACTGGCGCGCCACGCTGATTCCGAGCGTAGCCGTGCCGATTTCGATTATCGGCACATTCGGCGCGATGTATCTGATGGGGTTTTCGATTGATAACCTTTCGCTAATGGCGCTGACTATTGCGACCGGATTCGTGGTCGATGACGCCATCGTGGTGCTGGAAAACATCTCACGCCATATCGAGGACGGCGTGCCGCGCATGAAGGCCGCCCACCTCGGCGCACGCGAAGTCGGCTTCACGGTGGTTTCGATCAGCATCTCGCTGGTGGCTGTGTTCCTGCCCATTCTGCTGATGGGTGGCATCATCGGGCGGCTGTTCCGTGAATTTGCGCTCACCTTGTCGCTGGCCATTGGCGTGTCGCTGCTGGTCTCGCTTACGCTCACGCCGATGATGTGCTCGCGCCTGCTGAGCGAGCCGCATCAACGAAAGGAAGAAGGACGCTTCGCGCAATGGCTCGAACGTGGGTTCCTGGCCATGCAGCGCGGCTATGAACGCACGCTTGGCTGGTCGCTGCGCCATCCCCTGCTGATCGTGTTCGTCCTGATCGCGACAATCGGCCTGAATGTATGGCTCTACGTGATCATCCCCAAGGGCTTCTTTCCGCAGCAGGACACTGGGCGCATGGTCGGCGGCATTCAGGCCGACCAGGCCACCTCGTTCCAGGCCATGAAAGGCAAGTTCGCCGAGATGATGAAAATTGTCGGCGAAAACCCCGGCGTCGATAGCGTGGTCGGCTTCACGGGCGGCCGGCAGACCAACTCCGGTTTCATGTTCGTGCAACTGAAGTCCAAGCCGGGGCGCAAGCTCTCCGCGGACCAGATCATCCAGCAGTTGCGCGCACCGCTCTCGGATGTCGCAGGCGTGCGGACCTTCCTGCAAGCGGTGCAGGATATCCGCGTGGGCGGCCGGCAATCCAATGCGCAGTACCAGTTCACGCTGCTGGCCGACTCCACCACCGATCTGTACAAGTGGGGACCAAAACTCACCGAGGCGCTGCAGGCGCGCCCCGAACTCGCGGACGTCAATTCGGACCAGCAGCAAGGCGGACTCGAATCGATGGTGACGATTGACCGGGCGAGCGCGGCGCGTCTGAACATCGAACCAGCGCAGATCGACAACACGCTTTATGACGCGTTTGGCCAGCGCCAGGTGTCGACCATTTACAACCCGCTCAACCAGTATCACGTGGTGATGGAAGTCGCGCCGAAGTACTGGCAGAGCCCGGACATGCTGAACCAGGTCTACGTCAGCACATCGGGCGGCAGCGCGAGCGGCGCGCAGACCACTAACGCGACGGCCGGCACCGTCACCGCGCCGATGGCCAACACCAGCAGCACGAGTGCCGCGACGGGCGGCACGGCGGGCACGACGGCATCGAGTGCGGCCGCGATTGCCGATGACTCGGCACGCAATCTGGCGATCAATTCGATTGCGGCAAGCGGAAAGTCGAGCGCGTCGTCGGGGTCTGCGGTTTCGACCTCAAAGGAGACGATGATTCCGTTGTCGGCGATAGCCAGTTTCGGTCCGGGCAATACGCCGTTGTCGGTGAATCACCAGAGCCAGTTTGTGGCGTCGACGATCTCGTTCAATTTGCCGCCGGGCAAGTCGTTGTCCGACGCCACCGCGGCCATCTACGACACGATGGCGGAGATCGGCATGCCGGGCACGATTCACGGCAGTTTTCAGGGGACGGCGCAGGCGTTTCAGCAGTCGCTATCGGATATGCCGCTGCTGATTCTGGCCGCGTTGGCGGCGGTGTATATCGTGCTGGGGATGTTGTACGAAAGTTATATCCATCCTTTGACGATTCTTTCGACGCTGCCTTCGGCGGGCGTGGGGGCGTTGCTGGCGTTGCTGCTGTTTCGGACGGAGTTCAGCATCATTGCGTTGATTGGGGTGATTCTGCTGATCGGGATTGTCAAGAAGAACGCGATCATGATGATCGACTTTGCTATCGAGGCCTCCCGGCAGGGGTTGTCGTCTTATGATGCGATTCATCAGGCCTGTTTGCTGCGGTTTCGGCCGATCATGATGACGACTTTTGCTGCTTTGCTTGGGGCGTTGCCATTGGCGTTTGGCAATGGGGATGGGGCTGAATTGCGGGCTCCTTTGGGGATTGCTATTGTCGGTGGGTTGATCGTTAGTCAGATGTTGACGCTCTATACCACGCCGGTTGTTTATCTTTATATGGATCGCATTCGGGTTAGGTGGGAGGCGCGGCCTCGGCGTGGTGGGCGGGTTTCTGGTAATGGGTGAGGGTTTGGTTTTTTGCCTGCGGCGCTTTGGATTGGGTTGTTTGGTGGCGCGGCCTTGAGGTGCTGTTGATGTGGTTTGGCGTTGGCCCGTTTGGTGGTTTTTGCCGGGCGCCTTGGCCTTTCCTTGATTTCTTATCGGTCTATTGGCGATGCCCCTCTGCGGGGCGGCACTCACTTTCTTTGCGGCCGCAAAGAAAGTAAGCAAAGAAAGCGGCTCACACCGCTAGCTCGTAGGTGTCCACCACTTACACGATTCGGGAGTGGTCCGAGACGAGACCGCATCTCGCGTTGCCCTCGTTCGTGACAAAGCATTCATCCGCCCCACTCCGCACTGCGTGCGTCGCGGATCGGCTTGCCTGGGAAAACGGCGTATTTCTCGCGCATCGCCGCGCTTTGTCGGGCACAGGGGCACCAAGCATTCTCAGCCATCACGCGCAAGCGTCGGCCTGCGAGATACTTAGGATACCAACGGGATTTTTTACAGACAGTTATGCCCCGCGGCGTAGCGCGCAGCGCAACGCTGGAGCGGATGAGCGCTGTGTCACTAAGGCGTGTTGTGCGAGAGACGGTCTCGTCTCGGACCACTCCGGTTTCGGTCCAGTGGTGGACACCTACCGGCTGGCGGTGTGAGCCGCTTTCTTTGCTTACTTTCTTTGCGGCCGCAAAGAAAGTGAGTGCTGCCCCGCACAGGGGCATCGCTAATAGACCTACAAGAAATCAAGGAAAGGCCAAAGCCCCAGGGGGAAACCACCAAACCAAACCACGCTAACAAACAAGCAAGAACACAAGAAAAGGCCAACCCCATAGGGCAATCACCGCCAAGCCAGCAACATAAAACCACCAACAAGAACCAGCCAAAAACCCCGCCGGAGGCAAACCAGCAACCTACAACTTCTGCTCAACAGCCAATCCAAAAACCCGCTGCCACTGAACAGCCTGCCGCCGATCCCGCATGGGCACTTCCCAGACAGGATGTTTCAAATCCCGCACCGTAACCGCGAGCTTGAACTGCTCGCCAACAGGCACAACCTCCGCCGCTTGCAAATCAGCAAAAATATAAGCCCCTTGCTGACCATTAACCTGAAGCTCACACAACCGCTTGCCAGCAGCCAGCCGAACCCACCCCCAGTCGGCCTTCAACTCATGAGTCCAATCACCATCGCGTATATTCGCCGCCACCTCACGCCGGCGCCGCAGCCAATACGCCACAGCCGCAGCAATCAACGCAAGCACCACCACCGCTACGCCAACCGCAACGCCCAAACCAAAGTGAGCCCGTAACGCATCAAACGACCACACCGCGCCATAAATCAGCGCGACCAATACTGCCAGTCCGACCACGATAGGCATCTGGAATCACCCCGCAAATCAAGTCAGCTTTCACCGAAGCACGGCGCGTAAGCCAAACCAGCGGCAAGAACGCATTGCGAAATCAACTACTACACGAGCCGTGCATCGCATCGCGCAACCCGTGCATCAAGGCGATTTGTGCGTCGCCGCCCACTGCTTGACCGCCTCCAGCGTGTTCTCCACGTGCTTGTCCGGCGACAGGCTGGTGTATTCGTAAATGATCTTGCCGTCCGGCGCAATCACATACGACACGCGGTTGGCCATTGAATCATGCATCGGCATTCCAGCGTCGTATGCGCCAATCACCTTGGCATCCGCGTCAGCGGCGACGGGGAACTTGCTGCGGCATTCGCTCACCGAGAACTTTGTCAACGTATCAATGTTGTCGTGCGACACACCAATCACCGTCGCGCCGTACTTCTTGTATTCGTCAACGGCATCCGCGAACTCGTGTGCCTCAATCGTGCAGCCCTTGGTGAACGCGGCCGGGTAGAAATACAGCACGACCGGCCCCTTCTTCAATTCGTCGGCAAGCGAGTACGTATAGGTCTTGCCGCCGAGCGAGGCCTGAGTGGTGAAATCCGGTGCCGGGTCGCCCGGCTTGAGTGTCGCCGACGCCGTCAGCGAATACGCCGCAAACCCCGCCGACAATGCAACAGCCAGCAATACCGGCATGAACTTTCGTTTCATCTCGAGCCCCTCGAATCGTTGGCACACGTGGTCCGTGCAATAACTGAGGCCAGCGCCGCGTACTCCCGACCCTTGGGGGCAGAGCGTGCCTCACCCGCTATTGGACCACGTCCCGACAAAGCCCGCAGCCCCACCAGCCAACGTCCTGCCGGAAGCGTCGGCCGACAGTTTCCGTCTGGCTGCCAGCCGCCTCGCCCTTGCCCGCCCTGCTGCTGGCTGCCTCGCCATTCCCCGCCTTGGCAC
>NZ_JBAURZ010000051.1:0-22834 GCF_049581445.1 Paraburkholderia sp.
GCGACTTCGACGAGAAGCCGCCGAACACGACCGAATGCGTCGCGCCGATCCGCGCACAGGCCTGCATCGCGACGATGCCTTCCACCGACATCGGCATATAGATCACCACGCGGTCGCCCTTCTTCACACCGCGCGTCTTCAACGCGTTGGCGAAGCGACTCACCCGCTCCAGCAGATCCTGATAGGTGACATTGGTGACGGTGCCGTCATCGGACTCGAAGACGATCGCGACGCGTTGGCCGTGACCGGCTTCCACGTGACGGTCGATGCTGTTGTACGACGCGTTCAGCAGGCCATCCTCGAACCACGTGTAGAACGGCGCCTTCGACTCGTCGAGCACCTTGGTGAAAGGCTTTTTCCAGCTCAGCGTCTCTTTGGCAAGACGGCCCCAGAAGCCTTCGTAATCGCTTTCCGCTTCGGCGGCGAGGGCATGGTATGCGTCCATGCCGGAGATGGTCGCCGCAGCCGTCAGTTCGGCATACGGTTGGAAATGATGGGGTTCATAGAGAACGGGTTCGACGGCAGTCATTGTCTTATTCCTCTGCAAATCGTGGGCGAAAGCGCACCTCGCGACGTTTTACTGGAACGTCACCAGGCGAATTCGGGATGGGAAGATCGCGAGTCAAAGCCGGCGATGCCTTCTGGGCGGTAGGCGCTATGCCGGCGTCAGTGTCTGCACGCCGTTACAGTCAAAATTGAAGCAAAACAGGCGAGGCGAGAATGATATAGATCAATGCGTGGTGACCCACGCGTTGAAGTGCGGGTATATGCGGATGCTGGTAACAGCGATCCGGCGCAGTTTCAGGCCATTTTGGGCGTTCGACATCACAATCCCGGTCCTTGCGAATCGCCGGCACTGTCACTTCAAATTGGTCACCACAACGCGCCCCTCGAATGCCACTGCGCCCAGGGGCATTCACTTCCGAGGCCAGTTAAATCTGCGGCACCACCACAATGCGTCCGGTTCACAGCACTCGCATCCAGGCGGAAGTCGTAAAGCTGATCCATATCAAACCACCCCGCGTGGCTGGAGCCTAATCTCAAATCACTTGAAGACACGCAAGTACTCGGGCGTGGCGGCGAGCACCCGCCCCGTCCGACGAACACAATTCCCTGGGAGACTTCCGATGCGCGCATCCGATGTAATGACCTGCAACGTGATTTCCGTCACACCCGATATGACCGTGCGTGACGCCGCCAAAGTTTTTGCCGACAACCGTATAAGCGGCGCTCCTGTTCTGGATGACGACGGACGTCTCATCGGTATGATCAGCGAAGGCGATCTGCTGCGCCGGGTAGAGATCGGAACCGATACGGGCAAGCGATCATCCTGGTTCGATCTGTTCTCGGGTACCCGCGATGCGATCGACTATATAAAGACACATGCGCTGAAAGTTCGAGACGTCATGACGGCCGATGTCGTTACAGTGAGTCCAGACACACCCCTCAACGAAGTGGCGAACATTCTGGAGACCCACCGTATCAAGCGTGTGCCGGTGACGGACGCACGCCGGCTTGCCGGAATCGTCAGCCGCGCCAATCTCGTTCAGGCATTGGCCAGCATCCCCGAAGAGCCGGCTTCAGATGCTGCACTCTCTGACAGTGATATACGCGCCATGCTAATGGGTGAGCTGGCCGGCAGGAATTGGGCATTCGCCGGGCGCAACCTCGTTGTCACCGATGGCGTCGTTCATCTATGGGGTACGTTTCATTCGATCGAAGCAGTGCAGGCTGTTCGCGTCGCCGCGGAGGGAATTCCCGGCGTCAAACGGGTGGAAGACCATACTGAACCCTATCCGGTGATGCCAGGTATCTAGACAACAGCGTATGGAGATCATCCGGACCTTAGGCAGATTTTTGACCTTGCGACTACGCACCAGCGTCACAGTACTGCGCGTTACACCAGCAAGACTGCATTGCGCGCCGTCCGGCCGACTTCCATCAAATAGGCGCTTGCCATACCGCGCAGGCATATCGTTTAACAGCGGAGCCTTTCATGAACGCCTGGGGACGCACGGACGCGACCAGCATCATCCTCAAAGAGCATCAGCAACTGACAGCCGCGACCGGCGGAATGCTTCAGTTTGTTCGACGCGAAAAGAACGACGCTATGCCAGGTTTCGTCGTATTTCGATCGTTGCTCTACTACATTCGCGAATATCCGGAAAGGATTCATCATCCGAAGGAAGAGCAGTATCTGTTCACGCGTATTCGTGCACGGACCGATGAAATTGACAACGTGTTAGATGATCTGGCTCTCCAGCATGCCGAGAGCGAGGCGAAAATCGAGGATCTGGAACATGCGTTGACACGTTATGAATTGGGTGAAGACACGGCACTTCAGGATCTCCGTGTTCTGGTTGAATGCTATGCAAGCTTTTGTGCCAACCACCGTCGGATAGAAGAAGAGATAGTCTTGCCCGTTGCTCTACGTGTGCTGACTGCCGAAGACTGGACCGAAATCGATGCAGCATTTGGAGCAAATCGAGATCCATTTGAGGGCATCCCACTTGAGGAGGATCTGGACAAACTTTTTCATATGATCCTCAACATCATTCCCCAAGTAGGTCCATAAAGCGACCGGGGAAAGGTCCGACAGCTATACCGACAGCGTCTTCGACATCTTCAACTGCACCCACACCATCCCTTCTCGCAAACCGGCCAGCACCGCCTCACGCTCGTTCGGATAAACGCTACTGTGTTTGAACTCGTGCGTGAAAACGCCCTCTGGCGTTTGGTGGCTAAGCTGAATCGAGCAGTCGAAGCCGCTCGGCATCTGGTGCGTTGCCACCGACACCGACCAGTCGCTGTTAGTGTCGCAAGCGTTACCCGAAATTGTCATGAACCGCTCCTGATCATTCCGACGCGTGAAACTAGAAAACTAGGAAACTTCGATGATGACTTTCAACGCGTGCGTCTCAGCCGCGCGGCCAAAGGTGTCGTAAGCGCTGACGACATCTTCGAGTTGGAAGCGATGCGTGATCAGCCGTGCCGGATCGATCCGGCCCGCGCGAACGGTCTTGAGAAGCATCGGTGTGCTTACCGTATCGACGAGGCGTGTCGTAATCGCGATATTTCGATCCCACAGCTTTTCAAGGTGCAGATCGGCCTTCACCCCGTGCACGCCCACATTTGCGATCACGCCTCCAGGCGCAACCAGCGACTCGCACAATTCGAACGTGGCGGGTATGCCGACCGCCTCGATCGCGCAATCGACCCCGGTCTGGTCGGTGAGCTTCATCACGGTGGCCACCGGGTCAACCTGGCCGTTATCGATACACGCCGTGGCTCCGAAACGGCTCGCCATCTCAAGTCGGTTAGCGTCGTGGTCGATCATTATGATCTGCGCGGGAGAATAGAACTGCGCGGTCAATAATGCGGCCAGGCCGATCGGACCAGACCCAACAATCGCAACGGTGCTGCCCGGTTGCACCTTGCCGTTCAGGACGCCACATTCGAAGCCAGTCGGCAGGATGTCCGAGAGCATCACAAGCGCTTCTTCATCAGCGCCGGCCGGAATCGGATACAGACTCGTCTCGGCGTGGGGAATGCGCACGTATTCTGCCTGCGTGCCGTCGATCTTGTTGCCAAGGATCCAACCACCCGTGGTGCAATGGGAATACATACCGCGGCGGCAGTAGTCGCATTTGCCGCACGACGAAATGCATGAAATCAGCACTCGGTCACCCGGTTTGAAAGCCGACACCGCGGCGCCCACTGCCTGCACGATGCCCACCCCTTCATGTCCGAGAATGCGCCCCGGCTCACAAGTTGGTACGTCACCCTTAAGAATGTGCAGATCAGTACCGCAAATCGTGGTGCGCGTCATCTTGACTATTGCATCGCCGGGATCAACAAGTTTTGGCGCAGGCCGTTCGTCAAGCGATTTCTTCCCGGGACCGTGATATACGAGTGCTTTCATGATGTTCCCTCCGTTGAGTGAAACGAGCCTGCTGTACCACGAACTTTAGGCTGGCCTGCCTGGCACCAGTTGACATGTATCAACGGATACATATCAGCATCCACACAAAGGAATGAACGACCTTTGTCAATTTCCGATCACTTCAAGCGCTTACGCTGGACGAGCCCTTGTTGTTTTACGGAGCCGATCATGGTGGATTCATTGTCCCCACCGCCTCTGCGCCGGCTGCCTGCCTGTCAGCGCGAACACCGGGCACAACGGGGCTGGCACGCCATCGACCGGGCCTTGCAACGGTCCTGCACATATCGCCATCCCGCGGGTCGCATACGCCGGATCGAAACGCATATCTCGGTAATCTGGCGGGCTACGTAGGCGCAGGCGGAATCGGATGCTGGCCCGTTAGTTCTGGTCAGACAGTTGGCGAATGTGGAACCGCTCAGCCAGGATGAGATGGCCGACACCCTCTGGTTTGATACGGAGGTAGCGCCCGACGTCTTCGCCCATATTGAGTACTGGCATGCGTTGCTGGAACGGTTGAACGTGCTGCAAATGCAAGAAGTGACGACGCCTGAAGCCGCCCGACATCCCTCAGCCCATATGCATGCCACCATTGATCGCGAAGTTCGCACCTGTGACGAAACCCGCATCATTGGAACAGAGGAACCCGATCAAGGCCGCGACTTCATCTGGCTGACCCAGACGACCCACCGGAATCTGTGGCAGGATCCTAGTCTCCATCACCTCCTTCGGAACCGCCGCAGTCATTGCTGTCGCGAGGTAGCCAGGCGATACCGTGTTGACCGTCACGCCATGTTTCGCGACTTCCTGCGCGAGGGACATCGTAAAGCCATGAATGCCTGCTTTGGCCGCCGCATAGTTGGTCTGACCGAAGGCACCGCGCTCGCCGTTCACTGAACCGATATTGACGACCCGCCCAAAACCCCTCGCAATCATTCCGGCCAAGACGGGCTTGGTCATATTGAACAGCGCGTCGAGATCGGTACGCAGCACCGCGTCCCATTGGTCCTTGTTCATTTTGGCAAAAGTCGAATCGCGCGTGATACCGGCATTGTTCACGAGAATGTCGACCGAGCCGAGTTCTTTCAGCACGCGCTCGGCGCAACGCGCACACGAATCGAAGCTGGTCACGTCGGCTTCATATGCATGAAAGCGGCGGCCCGCGTCACGTTCATGCATCAGCCAGGTTGCGACGTGATCGTTACGTTCCGAATGCGACATGGCGACTACGATACCGGCGTCATGGAGGCGCCTGCTGATGGCGGATCCGAGTCCGCCCATACCGCCGGTCACGAAGGCTACACGCTTATCGGACATGCTGTTCTCCTTGAGGCGCGCGGCGTGCCACAACAGGCGCCTCTGCTGAATTCGTGAGTTCACCAAACGCCATACGACCGTCGAGTACGCGTCTGATCGCCTGTTCGCATCCCTGCATCCACTCCTGCAGCGGCATCGCGGTGGCATTCATACCCGAGCTCTTCTGCCATTCTTCAGCCCAGGAGGCTTGCCATTTGGCCAACGCATCGCCCATACCGTCGTTAGTGGCGGTTTGCTGCTTGATCGCTGCAGTCAAACCTTGTTGCCAGAGGCTCGCGCTCGCCTCCATGTAATTGCGCAATATCGTCTGGCAGCTCGCGGCAATCGTGTTCCAGTCGTCCGCGCCCGCCGCCTCCCTGGTTGCGTGCAGTGCAGCGAGATCGCGTTTGATGCGCAGCATCTCGAACTCACAGACCTGCTGGCGTGCTTCATGCCAGAAACTCAGCACACGCAATGCCAGTCCCATATTCGCTCGGGACAGGTTGAGTGGGGTGGTAGATTCCGTTGCCATCGTGGTTCTCCGGTTAGATCGGGGCGACACGCGAGCGCAGTCGCCACGATCGCGGTCTCGCTGCCGTCAATCACGAGGCAGCAGCCTGTCCAATGTATGCCGTGTCGCCAGAAGACCGTTGACGTGCATCAAGCGTCTAACCGAAGCCGCCATTCTTGAGCCAGCCTCATTTCACTTGACTGCGCTCAATCAGGCGCTAGTACCCACCATCCTTCGTTCGAGTTGCTGCTCGGCGAAGTCGAAGACCGCATCTATCGCCGCCGTCGCATCGGTATGCACACAATGCCGGACCGCGACAAACTCCCCGTTACGCATGATCAGGTCGAGTCGTGCGTCGAACGCCGGACCGTGCCTGTCCTTTCCCTGCATGTCATACCCGCGTCGCCCGGGACTGGAACCAATGAATTCGACCGCCAGATGGCAACCGGACATGGACCGGCTGAAGCGTTCCAGACGAACCAGTCGAGAGGCCGCCTCGGATTCGATTTGCGATGTTCCCGCAAAGCCGAGATAGGCGATTTGCATGCCGACTCCCATAACCCTTCTCCCTGCCTTTGAGTATTTCTCGCCGGCGCCGGCGCAACGCTACCCGCTGCGGTCGCGTCGCCAATGCGGCCAGGATCTACTGCGGGATGTCTCGATAATGGGCGCGATCGAGGTGGCGCACTTGACCTGCGTCAAGACACCACGCGGGTATCGCGCCACGCAACGGGCAAGACCCTGGTCGTTCCCCGCACCGCGCAGCGCCGCCACGAGTCCTGCTTGATCCAACTCAATTTGAACGCATCCCGCCGCGGGTATGTTGAAGCAACATGCACCACGCGCCTCAGGCGCGGTCCGACAGGCTTCGGATAGCGGCGAACATCAGGAGGAATATCAACGTGCAAAACCATGATCCCATCCACACGCCGTCCGTGCGCGTTCAGTCTGATCTCGACGGTCATGACTCAAGCCATGGCAAGTTCTACCTCGTCGGAGGTGGCATCGCTTCACTGGCAGCAGCGGCCTTTCTGATCCGCGACGGTCACGTGCGCGGCTGCGACATCGTCATTCTGGAGGCGCTCGACAACCCCGGCGGCAGCCTGGACGGTGCGGGCAGTGCGGAAAGCGGCTACGTGGTGCGCGGCGGCCGCATGCTCGAAAGCAAGTATCTCTGTACTTACGACCTGTTCTCGTCGATCCCGACACTGGACGACAGCAAAAGCGTCACGCAGGAAATCTTCGACTGGAACGAGACGATGCGAACCTCATCGAGCGCGCGGCTCGTGAGGAACGGTATCCGCGAAGATTCCCCCGCCTACGGACTCGACGACAGGCATCTGTTGACGCTGGGACGATTGTCGTTCGAACCCGAAGTCATGCTCGGCAACAGCAGGATTTCCGACCACTTCGATGCGTCTTTCTTCGAGACCAATTTCTGGCTGATGTGGTGCACGACCTTCGCGTTCCAGCCTTGGCACAGCGCAGCGGAATTCCGGCGCTACCTGCTGCGCTTCGCACACATGTCTGCGGGATTCAACCAGCTCCACGGCATCATGCGAACCGTTTATAACCAGTACGATTCGATGATCCGGCCCTTGCGCCGCTGGCTGGATCATCACGGCGTGAACTTCTGGCTGGATACCCGGGTCGCCAATCTCCTGTTCGATGAAACAGGTGCGCAGAATCGGGTGTGCGGCCTCCTCTGCCAAACTGCGCATGAACACGTCGATCTGCCGCTCGGACCCGCCGACAAGGTAATCGTCACGCTTGGCTCAATGACCGCGGCCTCCAGTCTGGGCGGTATGGACCGTCCCGCCATGCCGAATACCGTGGACGGTTCGGGCGCCTGGAATCTCTGGAAAAACATCGCCGCGGGCCGGCCGGAATTTGGCCACCCTTCCGTATTCGCTGATCACGTCGAGGCCTCAAAGTGGCTGTCGTTCACCGCAACGCTGCACGACCCGTTGCTCTTTCGGCTGATCCGTGACCTGACGGGTAATGTGCCTGGTGAAGGTGGTCTGATTACTTTTCCGGAATCGAACTGGCGCGCGTCCATCGTGTTGCCGCATCAGCCTCATTTCATTGGCCAACCTGCGGACGTACAGGTTCTGTGGGGCTACGGTTTGCGCGTCGACGAACCCGGCAATTTCGTCAACAAACCTATGGTGGCCTGCACCGGCCGCGAAATCCTGACAGAAATTCTCGGCCATTTGCAGTTCGCCGGTGCAGCTGAGCAGATCCTCGCGCGTGCCAACTGTATTCCCTGCCTGATGCCATTCATCACGAGCCAGTTTTTGCCGCGCAAACGCGGTGACCGGCCCGAGGTGGTGCCCGAGGGCTGGAAGAACCTTGCTTTCACCGGACAATTCTGCGAGTTGCCCAATGACACCGTCTTTACCGTTGAATACTCGGTACGCTCCGCACAAAAAGCGGTATATGCGTTGCTCGGCCTGAATCGCGCTGTGCCTGAAGTCTACAAGGGGCATCGCGACCCTCGCGTCGTCTTTAGGGCTTTCTCGACGTTGAGTGAGCGCTAGTCATTGTCAGCGGGCGTCGGGCCGCCTCTCATCGCAGCCGACGCTAGTGTCTTTCAGCAAGGAGACGCAGTGGACGTCGATAGATTGCCGCGCGTCAGAAGCGCGCGGATGCTGTTCGCGCGTCTGGGCGAGCATCCCCTGGCACGCGTTGGACCCGGGCTCATTACCGGCGTCGCCGACGACGATCCCAGCGGTATCGCCACCTACTCGCAGGCGGGTGCTCAGTTCGGTCTGAACATGCTATGGACGATGCCGCTTGCCTTTCCGTTGATGGCGGCCGTACAAGCCATGTGCGCGAACCTTGGCCGTGTCACCGGCCAGGGGCTAGCCGCCAACATCAAGCGTGCCTTTCCGCCGGTCGTGCTCAAGGGCGTCGTGTTCCTGCTTCTCGTCGCGAATGTGCTGAATATCGCCGCCGACGTCGCCGCGATGGGTGAAGTCGCGGAACTGGTCAGCGGCGTCGATCGCCATCTGATGACCGCCTGCTTTGTGTTCGGCACGTTGCTGCTGCAAATCTTCGTCCCGTACCATCGGTACGTGTTCTTTCTCAAATGGTTGACACTCTCGCTGCTAGCCTACGCGGCCGTGCTGTTTACGGTTCATGTACCGTGGAAGGAAGTGGCGCTGCGCACGCTTTGGCCACACCTCACGCTCAACGCCGACACTGCGGCTGTCGTTGTTGGCGTGTTCGGCACGACGATCAGCCCCTACCTCTTTTTCTGGCAGGCCTCTGAAGAAGTGGAAGACATGCATGCTCACGACGAAAGCGCTGCCCTCGTGGACGATGCAGATGCGGCGCCTCGCGAGCTTCGACGGATTCGCTGGGACACCTGGAGCGGCATGTTCTATTCCGACGTGACCGCTTTCTTCATTATTCTTGCGACTGCCGTCACGCTGCACGTAGCCGGCGTCACAGACATCAACACGGCCGCGCAGGCCGCGAGCGCCTTGCGCCCGCTCGCCGGCGAGTTCGCGTACATCCTGTTCGCAGCCGGCATTCTGGGCGTAGGACTGATCGGAGTGCCCGTGCTTGCCGGTTCTGGCGCTTATGCATTATCCGAGGCGATGGGCTGGCACGAAGGGCTCGAGCACAAGGTCCGTGATGCGCGCGGTTTTTACGCGATCATCGCCGTCAGCGTGCTGGCCGCGCTCGCCATCCAGTACTCTCCGATTAGCCCGATGAAAGCGTTGTTCTGGAGCGCGGTAATCAACGGGGTGGTGGCCGTGCCCCTGATGGTCGTCATCATGATCCTCGTGTCCAGGAAGTCTGTCATGGGCGAGTTCACGGCGAGCCGGCTGTTGCTTGTGCTCGGCTCGGTTGGCACGCTGGTCATGGGCGCCGCTGCAGTGCTGATGCTGCTTCCTGGTTAATCACACATCATTGCGGCAACAGATCGTCACGAAGCGCCGAGGAATGAGTGGAAATCCGTTTCCACCGCACGGATCTGGTCAGCGCAACTTTTGTACAGCCAGCCAGGGCTACCATCATCGCGATACATCCCACGGCACATGCCTTTGATGGTAATCGTCGAGCCGCCGCCATCGTCGGGGGATCTCCGCGCCCACACATAGACGGCGCCGAACATATGCGGCATGGCGGTTTCGATCACCGTATCGTTGGCGCGGCGGATCCGTGTCACTGAACGCCGCGCGACGTAAGTCTTCGTGAGGCTCCAGAGGCGATCGCAATCTGTCGTCCCAGTACATTCCACCGACGCCTCGGCGCGCGCCTCTTCGAGTTGGATCTCGGTTTCCCGGAACGCGGCAATGCGTTCCTGTGTTGCGCATGCCGCGAGTCCGACGATAGCGAAGCCCAGAACCAGTTTGCGGTTCATATCTGCTCATTCCCCTGACGATTCAACATACCCAATCGAGAGTCTTGGATCGGGCCATGTGGCGCTTGAGCCGGCTGACAAAAACTGCAAGCGCTGCGCGTGCATCGTGATGAGCTTCCCTGGCCGTCACCTTACATTCGGCAACGGCCAGCTTTCCCGCGATCTCGCACATCTCACGCAATGCTTCGTCAGCACCTCGTCCTCCGAAGCTGCAAAAGAACGCAACCTGAGGTAACCGGGCACGGCTTTCGATCAGGTACGAACGCGCTGGCGCCGATACCGAACCAGCCCAGACCGGCGAGCCGACAACCACAAGGTCGTAAGCTGAAACATCGAGCCCGGGCGGCACAATTTCCACCGGCCGTTTGCGGATCGCGTCGAGCAGCGCACTCAGATACCCGCCTGGCCCTTCTCGATTGCTGCAATCGCAGATCTCTTCCAGATCGGCACCCAGCATCTTTGCAAGCGACGATGCGAGCGCACGTGTCGTGCCCGTACGTGAGTAATACACAACAAGAATTTTCGCTTCGGACATTTCTCTCTCCATAACCTGTGCCGTGTGCGCAAGCTTGAGGATTCACAACGCATGCCACGAGCATAGATTTGGTTGGGCAAGTTCTTATGATCCAGGTCAACCGTCGAGTTTGACCGTGAAGTGTCCGATCGGGATCAGACAGTAATCCAGCCCCGCATTGCGACGCTCAAGCGCTGCCTCTCACCTGTCAGATTCGCGAGGGACGCCGGGTACACCACCGTTGATCTTGATCAACGCCGCGTGGCCGCCGGCTCATAGACTCAGATCACGCATTCAAGCGTCACTGACCCACTGTGGGAGCCTTGCAATGAGCTACAAGACCATCGTCGTTCACCTGGATATGAGTCGGCATGCGCATCCCCGACTCGAAGTCGCACTGCGCCTCGCAAAGCAGTTCGGCGCGCATTTGACCGGACTCTTTGCCGTGTTCAGCCCTGACCCGCGTTCGCTCTACGTGATGTCCGGGACCGCCGACTACTACGCGACACATGAAGCGTTACGCGACGAACGGCGCGGTGCGCTTGAGCGGCTTTTTCATGCGGAGTTGAAACGTGCAGAGGTGGCCGGCGAGTGGATCGCCGTCGACGATACCGCGAGCCTGGCCGTTCCGCGTCGTGCCCGTTGCGCCGATCTGGTCATCGCCGGGCAACACGATCCGCATGACCCGGAGTCGTATGTCGGGGACCATTTCCCTGAAAACCTGGTGATGTCCGCAGGACGGCCAGTATTGCTGGTGCCGTATGTACGCACCGCCGCGTCCACTGGCACGCATGTGGTGGTCGCCTGGGATGGCAGCCGCGAAGCGACCCGTGCGGTGCACGACGCGTTGCCCTTCATGCGAATGGCGGACATCACTACGGTCGTGACCGTCAACGGCGCGTTTGCCGAGCCTGGTCCACGCATTCCGGGCGCCGACATAGCGACACTCATTGCAAGGCATGGCGTCAATGTCGAGACAAAGGATATCTACGCCGGCGTAGGCGCGTCGGTCGACGGCACCCTGTTATCCGAGATCTCCGGCCTCGGAGCAGATCTGCTCGTCATGGGCGGATATGGCCACGCCCGCTGGCAGGAACTGGTCATGGGCGGCGTGACATGCTCGATTCTCGAATCGATGACCGTGGCGGTATTAATGTCGCATTGATGAACCGGCGCCTCGTCGCGTCAGCCGTTCAGGAGAGTTCACCATGTATCAAAAGATTCTGGTTCCCGTCGACGGAAGTGAAACGTCCCGACGGGCCCTCAATTCAGCCCTGCAACTTGCACACGACACCGGCGCCGAACTACAGCCACTTTTTGTGGTGGATCCACCGCTGTTCCTGTATGACACACCCTTACTTGACCCGTTCGATGCGCGCGATGCGCTCCGCGACGAAGGCGCGCATCTGGCCGAAGACGCGCTCTCGCGCATGCGCCGCGCAAGTGTAGCGGGTACACCTCGCATCGTTGAGGCCGACGTGGTGGCGGCCGACGACGTCGCCCATTGCATTCTGCGGGCGGCCAAAGACTTCAAGGCCGATGTGGTGGTGATGGGTACACACGGCCGGCAAGGTTTCCGCCGGCTCATGCTCGGCAGTGTCGCCGAAAATTTTCTACGCATTGCCGAGTGCGCTGTGCTGATGATCCCCGCGCATTGCGACAAGCCCCAAGTGAGCGTCACCCAGTGTGCATGCGAAGCCGTCAAGGAACTGTCATGACCTGTAAAACTCTCCTGGTACATCTGGACGACAGCGGCCATACCGCCGCCCGGATCGAACTCGCGCTCGAACTGGCTTGCCGGTACGACGCGCACCTGATCGGTGTATACGCGGTCTGTCAGGAACTGACGCGCCCGATCTTCCTTCATAGCAAAGGCGGATGGGTCGGCTCGCTCGAAGCGCGACGCAATGACAACCTCCAAAGCGCCCACACGCGCTTCCACGCTGCGGCCGAGCAGGCTGGCCGCAATGTGGAATGGCGAGTGGCCGCTGAACCGGTCGTCGAATCGACGGTCCTGCACGCGCGCCATGCGGACCTCCTGATTCTCGGTCAATACGACCCGGAGGACACGGCCTCCTACGTTGCCCATCATTTTGTCGAGGATGTGGTGATGAGTTCAGGCCGACCGGCAATCGTGCTGCCAAGTGCCGGCAAGGTTCGTTCATTCGCGCAAAACGTGCTGATCGCCTGGGATGGCAGCCGGGAGAGTGCCCGGGCCGTGGCCGACGCCCTGCCCGTCATCAGGCACGCAAAGTTCGTCACAGTGGTTACGGTGGATACGGATCTGGCAAATGGCGAGGAAGCCGGAATTGACGTCGCCGCCTGGCTGGAGCGACACGACATCCAGGCCAGCTTCGCGACGGCGCCCAAGGTGGCCGGCTTGTCGACTGGCGCGCTGATGTTGAACATGCTCAACGACCTGCATATCGACCTGCTGGTGATGGGCGCGTACGGCCACACACGCGCTCAGGAAATGCTGCTCGGCGGTGTTACACGGACCATGTTTCAGTCGATGACCATACCGGTGCTGATGTCCCACTGAGGTGACGTCCCAGCAATGCGGGGAATGACAGGATCTACCCGGGGAGAGCCCGTCGGGTAGTTTTGAAGCGTGCCTCTCGGCGCGCTTCCTTTTTTCCTCGAAGGTAGCCGTGGTCAGAGGTTTGACGGGATCGGGTCGAGTTCATAGGCGCGCCGGATCAGGAGGACCGGTACGTCGGCACGCCGCAGGAATGCCTCTGCCACGCTGCCCAGCAACAGCCGTCCAACCCCGTGCCGTCCATGCGTGCCCATCACCACGAGATCGGCCTCGCACTCGCTGGCGACGCGGTAGAGCACGCTGGCGATGTCGTCGCCATAGGCGTCGATGACGCGCGTCAAGCCACGTATCTTGCGCTGCTCGAAGAGCGCGCGGGCATCTTCAAGGGTGGCCTTGGCCGCTTCGATCGCCGGCGTCGAGCCCGCCTGCCCTTCGATAAGTCCTGCCGTGATATCGAGCATCTGCGCGCCATAGTTGGCGACAAACACCGCGGTCACGATCGCCTCAGCGGCTTGGGCAATTTTCAACGCTTCTTCGAGGGCGAGTTGAGCGGCCTGGCTGCCGTCGATCGCGACGAGAATCCGTTTATACATGACTTTCTCCTAAAACCGGGTCGCCCCCAAACGGGCGCGGCCAGGCAGTAAGCGACAAATGCTTCAGTCTGCTGTGCCGGATCAGAATTCGCTTGATAAAGATCAAGCGCGAGCGACTCGCCTTCCACCACTATTCGTACGTGGCCGGCATTTCATGCTATGGGTTCAGCACACCGGGACGAGCCTCGCATGTTCACAAAAAAATGAATCAAACTGACGCGGCATCGCGGATTTGACCTTCATCCAAAGAGGCGCCCATGCCCCTTGCCGGTAAATCGCACGCTTCTGCGAGACCCTCGTCGATTTCACGAGCGGCAGCACTCGCCTTAGCCCTTGCGCTCGCGCCCGATGCTGCGCGGTGCACCAGCGCTCAGCCCGCACACGAAGCGTTCCTGAGCGAGAACATGCTGCCGGCCGCATGCATCGTCATCGCCTGCCTGCTCGCCGCCCTTGTCTGGCTGATTGTCCGCGAACGTGGCGGCTTCTCCGCGACGAGGGAAGCGCGCAGCCGGTCGAGTCTGAACGAAGCACGCTTGATGGGGATCATCCGGTCTTCTATGGAAGCGATCATCACGGTGGACGAACGGCAGAACGTCGTAATCTTCAATCCGATGGCTGAACACGTTTTCGGTTGCAGTGCAGAGGAGGCCCTCGGCGCTTCGCTATCTCGCTTCATCCCGGTGCGATTTCGCGCGGAGCACGAGCGGCACGTCGGCCAGTTCGGCGTCACCGGCGTGTCCGAACGTCAAATGGGCAAGCAGCGCCTATTATTCGGCTTGCGCAGCACCGGCGAGGAGTTCCCGATCGAAGCGTCGATTTCGCAGGTTCACGACGGCAACAGCAAACTGTATACGGTCGTGATGCGCGATATTACGGAACGGGCGAAAGCGGAAAGCGCGCAGCAGCGATCGCGCGAAGAACTACGCGAGCTTTCGGCCAACTTGCAGAAAGTGCGCGAGGACGAAAAAACTCGCATCGCCCGCGAGTTACACGACGATCTGGGACAACAATTGACAGCGCTCAAAATGGACCTGTCCACCGTCGAAGAAACGCTGGGAACCACTGCTGATGTGGACGTCTTGCAGCAGATTAGAGGCATGCGCCGTCTGATCGATGCGACGGTGGCCTCGGTACGCCGCATTGCCGCCGATCTGCGTCCGGTCATGCTCGACGATCTCGGTCTGATTCCGGCGATCGAATGGCTCGCCAATGACTTCACGAACCGCTACGGCATCGACGTGGAACGCCGCATTGGGGTCGGCGACTCCACCTTCACGCCGGCTGGCGCGACCACGCTATTTCGTATAGTGCAGGAAGCGCTAACCAACGTGGCCCGGCACGCGGACGCCACGCACGTAACGCTTACCGTGTGCATCGAAGCCGCTTCGTGCCTCGTTCAGGTTGCAGACAATGGCCGCGGCGCGAACTGCTCTGCCGCGACAGGCGAAAAGTCGTTTGGCTTGCTCGGTATTCGCGAACGCGCGCACATGCTGGCTGGTATCGTTGATATCCATACCGCCAACGGCAAAGGATTTACCCTAACGGTGACGTTTCCCGTTACGGCAGTCCGACAGCAGGAGATACAACTATGATACGAGTGCTGATAGCCGACGACCACACGCTAATACGTGACGGTTTGCGACATATCCTGCAGAAAGCAAGCGGCTTTGAAGTGGTGGGCGAAGCCAACGACGGGCCCAGCACCATCGCCCTCGTCCGCTCGTGTCCAGCCGAAGCACTGGTTCTCGATCTGTCGATGCCGGGACGCAACGGCGTCGAATTGATCAAGCAGATCAAGGAAGAAATCCCGGCGCTACGCATCCTTGTACTCACCATGCACGCCGAGCAGCAGTATGCGGTGCGCGCCTTCAAGGCCGGCGCGTCAGGTTACCTTACCAAGGAAGGCGCAAGTGCGGAACTGGTCGCCGCGGTCAGCAAGGTTGCCTCTGGCGGAGTCTACGTGAGCCTCACCATGGCCGAGCAATTCGCGCAGAACCTGAATGAACCCGTCGATACGCTCCCCCATCAGCGCCTGTCAGATCGGGAATTTGATGTATTCCGCCGCATTGCCGCGGGTCAAACCCTCACTGAGATCGCCACTGAGTTGTGTGTCAGCAGCAAGACCGTGAGCACCTACAAGACGCGCATTCTCGAAAAAATGCAGATGCCGCACGAAGCAGCACTGGTGCGTTATGCGCTGCGACATAATCTGCTCGACGACGACGAAGCAATCTGACCGCGGCGCGGCTCCAGCCGTATCACGCGGGCTTCAATCTTCTCATTAATTCGCGCTTTGCTCGCGGCCGAGCGGCTTTCGATGTTCCGCACGTAGGAAATCCCCTACACGCCTTCTCACTCGCCTACCCGAAGTTCGTTCGCCGCCGATTTCATTTTGAGATGGTGCGGCCGATACTTCGATCCATGAATTGCAGCCCCTGATTGCGCACCCTGCGACTGCCATCGTCGAGAGCGCGATTCCAGTATGGAGCTGCTGGATAGCCTCCCAAGATGCAAATCGCCGGCGATCACGATCACGCTGACGGATCATTCCGGTGCATGGCTCTGACAGGCGAGTCTCGTGTCCGGCGCACTAGACTTTTATGACAAGACGAGCACATCCGATCTTGCCTGCAACGCGATCAAGTGAATTGCTCACGAGCGTTGCGTAAGTGACCTCTATTGCATAGGAGCCCACCATGTCTGACGTCGCTGAATATCCAGAAACCATGCCGATCGAGCGCACACCGCTGCCGGTTTCACGAGATCCCGTGGCTACTACAGCGGCCAGGCCACGCCCGGGCGCTCAATGCTCGACCTGCGCAATGCAGTCGTTATGCATGCCGCAGGGCTTAACGACGGCCGAAATGGAACGGATCGAAGCGCTGATCTGTCCGTCACGCACGATCAAGAATGGAGAGTCGCTGTACCGCGCAGGCGACTCGTTTCAGAGCATCTACGCATTGCGCGCCGGCTCGTTCAAGACCGTCGTCATGCATCGCGACGGCCGCGAACAGGTAACCGGCTTTTACCTCGCTGGCGATGTACTTGGCCTCGACGGCGTGTGTTCGGGAAAGCATAACTGTGATGCCCTCGCTATCGAAGACAGCAAGGTCTGCATCATCCCTTTTCATCTACTCGAAGCCATGTGCCGCGAGGTGAAACCGCTGCAACAGCACGTGCATCGGCTGCTGGGAGGTGAGATCGTCCGCGAGGCACGGCTCATGATGCTGCTTGGCACGATGTCCGCGGACCAGCGTGTTGCGGCATTCCTGCTTAATCTGTCGGGTAGACTCAAGACACGCGGCTACTCACCCGCGGAATTTCATCTGCGTATGACGCGCGAGGAGATCGGCAGCTACCTCGGAATGAAGCTCGAGACCGTCAGCCGAATGTTTTCCAAATTCCAGAAGGACGGTCTTGTCGATACGCACGGCAAGCAGATCAGGATTCTCGATATCGAAGGCCTCGCGCGCGTTTAGACGTTCAGGCTTGCGCGCGCGGCAGCCGAGATCGCATCGGCCTATACGATCCCGTTTCTGACTTCAGCATTTTGTCTGGCAGGTTCCCTCGGAAGTGGTGTATTAAGGCGGCGCAACTAGCCGCCTCTTTTTTTTGCCACCGCAATCTGTGATCTCGCCCGCACTATCGGATCGACAATACCGCCGCGCCTTCAAACTTGCCCGCGCGCAGATCGCTGAGAGCCTGATTCGCGTCGGTTAATGCATAGGTCGTCGTTGCGATATTGAGCCGCGTTTCAGCGGCCAGGCGCATGAATGCGTTGCCATCCTCACGAGTGAGATTCGCGACTGAAACCACTCGCCGCTCACCCCAGAGAAACTCGTACGGAAACGTGGGGATGTCGCTCATGTGAATGCCGCCGCAAACGACAATCCCGCCTTTAGCCACCACCTTTAGCGCAAGTGGCACCAGCGCGCCGACTGGCGCGAACAGCAGCGCGGCATCCAGTTCGTCCGGCGGCGTCTCATCACTGCCGCCGGCCCAGGTGGCGCCCAAACGCAGAGCAAATTGCTGTCCGGCAGTATCGCCCGGGCGCGTAAAGGCGTAAACGGAGCGTCCCTCGTGACGCGCGATCTGCGCGACAATATGCGCGGCCCCGCCGAAGCCGTAGATGCCGATTTGCTGCGCCTTGCCTGCCATCCGTAGCGTGCGGAACCCAATCAGGCCGGCACACAAAAGGGGCGCCGCCTCAATGTCCGAATACTGCGCGGGCAGGTGAAAACAGTATCGGCTATCGGCGACCGTGCGCTCGGCGTAGCCGCCGTCGAGCGTATAGCCGGTAAAACCAGGATCGTCACACAGATTTTCGCGACTGCTCAGGCAGTAGCGGCATAGTCCGCAGGTATGTCCGAGCCACGGCACACCGACGCGATCCCCAACGGCAAAGCCCGCGACGCCCGAGCCAATCGCTGCGACCGTCCCGACGATTTCGTGCCCCGGAATCACTGGCTGCTTCGGATGCGGCAGTTCGGCGTCGATCAGATGAAGATCGGTCCGGCACACGCCGCATGCGTGGACGTCGATCAACAATTGTCCGGTGGCGACCTGCGGGTCGGGCACCTGCGTATCGCGCAACTTTCCGATCCCGTCGAATATCATCGCGCGCATTTCACTCTCCTTTTGCGAGGCCCTCGGGCGAACCAGATCTCGCGCTTCCTATGAATGAACTATGGCCATTAATAGCATCCGTTTGCAACCAGACTAGGCGCGCTTCTCTAAGCGTCAATATTGTCCCAACACCAATGCTTGACTCAAGTCAATTCAAGTGGGTGTTGAGATCTCGCGCCATGCGCTCGACGCCTTGTGTCCATGCGATAGCCACTTGATGTGAGTCAATCGAGACAGCGCGCCCGATCCTACACTGAAATCAGAATCTGTCGCGGAGTGTATTTTGTGAATGCCCGGTCCCTGCACTATCTCGCTGCGAGTGCGTTCGCGCTGTTGCTGGCGGCAACCAGCACTGCCTTGGCGCAATCCGAACCAACTGCGCTCGTCGATCAACAGCATTGCATGTTCTGCCATACCCGTGACGCGCCGTTTCTCGCGCCGTCGTTCCAGCAGATCGCGGTGCGATATCGCGGCGTGCCGAACGCCCAAGGAATGCTCGAACAAAAACTGCGCGTCGGCGGTCAGCCCCATTGGGGCGATATGGCCATGCCATTGCCGCCGGATCGGGGCGGCTCAATCACGCCGGAAGACGCCCACACGCTGATTCAGTGGGTTCTAAGTCAGTGAAATGACAGTCTTGCTCGCTACCTTACGCGCGGCATCTACGGAGAATCTCATGCGCCTCACTATCCATCTCGACACCTTTGACCGTGTCAACCCAATGGCATTTGTGATCTTGTGGCTAGACAAGGAAACGCGTCGGTGGTCGCGCGAAGGCCATATGGGACTGGAACTGCCGGAATGGGGCACCTTGCACGTTGACTGCGGGAACGTGCTGGTATGCGGGCCGCACGATTCGACGCCCTATTGCGTCATCGAACAGCTCGATCTGAACTCACCGGACGGTCCATTCGAAGGCGAAACCGGGCGTGTCCAATGGTGCGCCGATGAGGGCAGAACGCTAATGACAGGTCATTGGCACGTGCAATGTGTCGATCATGAGGACGCAGAGCCAGAACACAGCATCTTCGCTGGTGACGAGAATCCTTGAGCATTATCGAGAGCATCTACTGCAACGAGGTATGACGATGGG
Source organism: Paraburkholderia sp. (assembly GCF_049581445.1). Classification (GTDB taxonomy): domain Bacteria; phylum Pseudomonadota; class Gammaproteobacteria; order Burkholderiales; family Burkholderiaceae; genus Paraburkholderia. Next base: position 19,488 of record NZ_JBAURZ010000051.1, read on the forward strand.
ACTTCCTACCGATTTTCACGGTGCACGCCGCGCGTACGAACTCTGCTTTGTGCGCGCGCCATGGGCCTATTTCACGCGTTTGCCGCTCGACCAGCAATGGGGCGACGGCTGGGAACGTGCCCCGTACGAAAAACATGCCGGCACTCCTTACGAGGACTCGCCTGGACAAATCCTGACCATAGCGTTCGACGGTCCGCTGTACACGCCCGGTCTTGCATGCGACGGCAAAATCCTAAGTGTCAACGCGATCAATCGCGGAGAAGCTCCATGGCTGCGGACACAGGGATTCTTGAGCAATGCGCCGATACGCATCATGGGCGGGGCGACGCTCGAATCTTTCGTCGAGCAGGTCGAACTCGCAGGTGGTCATGTGTTTGCGCCACTCGACTGGGGAGCGTTACGGCTTGAACCGACCGGCAATACCGTTGTACCGGAGATGGCCGCCGCATCCATTTCAGCAAGCGGCGAGATCAAGGCTTGATGATTGTGGGCGAATGGATTGGAAGCGGCGGCTGACCACGAACTCGCTCAAATACCTTCTATATCAAGCTTTACTAACGACCAACCAGCGTTCCGATGCACCGGGAGCTAAGCGTCGTCCCCGGCCTTTGGTGCCAGCAGGATCACGAAAGTGGCTACGCCGCTGATCAACGCCATTGCGCCATAGTGCACAAAGGTCGGACTGTCGAACAGCAATCCGCGGATGCCTGCCCCCATCCCCACCAATGCCGTGAAAACGGCCACAAGTGAAACGATGATTCTGGGTTCTGCCCGAAACATGACCTCTCCCTCGGCTCCATTTACGCAATTCTCTAGCGACTTGACCTTCGCGCGCCGCCACCAACTGAATATATGATCGCTCCGCCTAATGTACGGTGATTGATTTGCATCAAACGGTAGCTGTTGTCCACGGCTCGCTAACCGTTGCCAAACCCGAGTACCCACGCACCCATGGCTTCTTCATCAAAATGGACACTTCTGCGTTTGATCCTGATCAACGCCCGCATTCGGCTGTAAGGTAAGCGTCATTTCGAGGCCGCATCGACAGGGTAGTCGCGTGAGTCCAAAGTGATGTCCATCACTTCGAGTAGTGGGGACCACTTTGATGACAGAGATCGACAGTGCCGGGAGCCGCAAGGGGCGGCCGAATTACGCGCCTGAATTCCGGCGTGAAGTTGCGATAGCGGCGTGTGAGCCCGGCATCTCCGTGGCGAAGCTCGCGCAGTCGCACAGTCTGAATCCGAACATGGTGTTCAAGTGGCGCAGGCAGTACCGGGCCGGTCTACTGGACAACAAGACGGTGAGCGAGACGGCAGTGTTCGTTCCCGTGACGATATCGCCGGACGATCCGATGGCGGTTTCGTCGCTACCGGTACCGACAGCGCAATTGCCAATGCGGGCACTGGAAGCCGCAACTTCAGGTATCGAGATTGAACTCAATGGCGCCCGCGTGCGAGTGAGCGGGAAGGTAGACCCGGCCCAGTTGCGACTGGTACTGCATTGCCTGAGGCCGGCATGATTGCGCTACCGGCCGCCACCCGCATCTGGCTCGCGGCAGGCATCACCGACATGCGCCGTGGCATGGATGGTCTGGCTGCGCTGGCACAGGTGGCGCTTGAGCAAGGCCCGTTCTCGGGCCACGTGTTCGCCTTCCGTGGTCGCCGGGGCGATCTGGTCAAGCTGCTGTGGTGGAGTGGCGATGGAATGAACCTGTACGTCAAGCGCCTGGAGCGAGGCCGTTTTATCTGGCCGCAGGCCGACGCGGGATGCATCCATCTGTCGGCGGCACAACTGTCGATGCTGCTCGAAGGTATCGACTGGCGACGGCCCGAACGGACGTGGAAACCCACATGCGCCGCGTAAATTTGCCCCCACTTCTGCGCGTGCCTGGTAAACTCTCAGGCATGCCAGTCAGCCGACTCCCCGACGACATCGACACGCTCAAGCGCATGCTTGTCTCGCGCGAAGAAACCATTGCGCGCCTGCTCGCCGAGATCTCGCGTCTGAAGCGCTGGCAGTACGGGCGCTCGTCGGAACGCATGGCAGAACTGACGGGACAACTGCAGCTCGCACTCAGTGACGGGGCACTGCAGCAACCGGATGCCGTGCCGGCTCCGGCGCCAGAACCGGCGCCGGATGAACCCGTCGACACGACAGCGCCGGTGGTTCCACTGCGCCGCCGCTCGCGCGAATTCCCGGCGCACCTGCCACGTGAGGTGGTGGAGCACGGGCCACAGGGCTGCGACTGCCCTGAGTGCGGTGGCCGGCTGCGCAAGCTGGGTGAAGACGCATCCGAGATGCTGGACTACGTGCCGGGGTACTTCCGGGTGATCCGCCACGTGCGTCCCCGGTTGAGCTGCAGCCGTTGTGCGAAGGTCGTCCAGGAAGCGGCGCCGTCGCGCCCGATCGCACGTGGCATGGCCGGTGCGGGTCTGCTGGCACAGGTGATGGTGGCCAAGTACGCTGACCATATGCCGTTGTACCGGCAGGCAGGAATCTATCGCCGTGCCGGCATTGAACTCGATCGTGCCACGCTGGCCTCGTGGGTTCGCGAGTGCGCTGCACTGCTGCAGCCGCTGGCCGATGCCGTTGGCCGGTATGTGCGTGAGGCGCAGAAAATCCATACGGATGACACGCCCGTCCCGGTGCTGGAACCCGGACGCGGCAAGACACGTACGGCACGCTTGTGGACGTATGTACGCGATGACCGGCCGGCGGGCAGCCGGGCACCCCCGGCAGTCTGGTACCAGTACTCGCCCGACCGCAAGGGAGAGCGACCCCGTACGCATCTGCAGGGCTGGTCGGGCATCCTGCAGGCAGACGCCTTTAGTGGCTACGATGCGGTGTACCGTGATGGCACGATCATCGAGGCAGCATGCTGGGCGCATGTGCGGCGCAAGTTCTACGACCTGTACGAACTGGAGCGTTCGCCGGTGGCACAGGAAGCACTCAGCCGTATCGCGGCCCTGTATGCCATCGAGCGCGAGGTGCGCGGCCGCAAGCCGGAGCTCCGGCCGTCGGTGCGCATGGCGCGGGCACTACCGCTCGCAGACACACTGAAGGACTGGCTGGAACATACGCTCGCGCAGGTCTCGGCTAAGTCGGGCCTGGGCAAGGCGATCCGGTATGCGCTGGGGAACTGGCCTGCTCTGGTGCGCTACTGTGAAGACGGGCGCATCGAGATAGATAACAACACTGCGGAGCGATCGATCAGGCCGCTGGCAATGGGGCGTTCATTGTGCACCTCCTTCTGAGACCTCGATAAACATTGGGATTTGTCCTTCCCCATCATTGCGACACGGACGATGTTTGCGCGATAAGGCCGCTGTAACCGCATCGCTGCGCAG
>NZ_JBAURZ010000052.1:0-49354 GCF_049581445.1 Paraburkholderia sp.
TCCCAGGTCCTGCAACACGGCAAGCGCCGCCAACGCGCCGGCGGTTTCCGCGCCGTCGGCACCGAGCACGCGCACACCGTCACCGGCCAGATAAACCTGTTTGTTCGAACTGCGGCCCATATTGTCGAGTCGCGGCAACCATTGATGCGTCGAGGCATCGAACGTAAATTCGCAACCGGCAAGATCGGCGAGTTGGGTTTCCGGACGCAGGTGATAACCGAGCGCAACCGCGTCGCAGGCAATGCGCTGCGCTGCACCGCTCGAATCGCGATAGCTAACGCCTTCGACGCCACGCCGAACATCGCCGTGAATCTCCAGCGGTTCGATTCCACTGACAATTTGCACGCCGCTCTTCTTCAGCGATTTCACCAGCGCCGCGCCCTTACGCAAGACGTCGGGACGCGCGAGCAACTTCGGCAGGGCGCGCAGACGCTTGCTGAACGGCGATGTGTCCAGAACAGCCGCGACCTTCGCACCGGCTTGCACATATTGACTCGCGACCAGATAGAGCAGCGGCCCTGAGCCCATGAACACCACATTGCCGCCGATCGCACACGCCTGCGCCTTCAACGCGATCTGCGAAGCGCCAAGGCTGTAAGTGCCCGCAAATTGCCAGCCCTTTACGGGCATCAGACGGTCCGTTGCGCCAGGACACAAGATCAGCGCGTCATAAGTATGATTGCTGGCGACGCCGTCACGCGCCGTATACAGCTTGCCGCCCGAGACATTCCACGCGAGCGTTTCCGCCGCGTAGTCGACATTCGCGCGCAGCCGCTCGAAGCTGTCGTGCAGATTGCGCGCACGTTCAGCCTCAGTACCGTACAGCTTGCTATACGGGCGCGAAAACTGTTCCGGCTGACGCCGATAAATCTGCCCGCCGTCACGCCGTCCTTCGTCGACGATCAACGGACGAATGCCAGCAGCAACCAGTGTCTCGGCGCATCGAACACCCGCCGGCCCCGCGCCGACAACGATTACGCGAGGTTCGACCATGACGCCCCCGGTTGATCAGTAACGATATCGAGGTCCGGGCTGACGGTAGTCGTGCAGGCACGCACGCGCTGGCCGTCGGCGGTCCAGACCCAACAGTCCTGGCATGCGCCCATCATGCAAAATCCCGAACGTACTTCAGGACCAAATTCCGATTCGCGGACGTGATCAGTATTGCAGAGCATCGCGACGAGCAGCGTATCGCCTTCGAGACCGGCAACCACCTGGCCGTCGATCCGGAACGATACTGCCTTGCGCCCGGTTTCCGCGAGCCGTACGAATCTCGGATTCATGCATGACTCCTGTTGCACGTCGCGTACGCGACGTCGATCGTAAGTAAGAGCAGCGGCTAACACCACCGCACAGAGTGCATCCATCAATGCAGCATGTCCTGCACGCGGTAATACGCCCCAACCAGCGGCAAGAACCACGCATGTCCGAAATGTCCCGGAATTGCGGGCCATTCGAGTTCGCGCCACGGGTTCATCGCCGCCGCGCCATACAGCACGTCAGCCATCACACGGCCCATATGCACCGACATCTGCACGCCATGGCCGCTATAGCCCATCGAATAAAACAGACCTTCGTGCTTGCCTGCACGTGGCAGCCGGTCCGCAGTGATATCGACGAGGCCGCCCCAGCAGTAATCCAGTCGCACCTTCGCGAGTTCGGGGAAATAGCTCGCCAGACCCGCGCGAAGAATTTCGCCGCTCTTTTCGTCGGACTTTGGGCTCGACATCGCGAAGCGCGCGCGTCCGCCAAACAGCAGACGGTTATCCGGCGTCACGCGAAAATAATTGCCGATATGACGCGTCGTGACATAGGCACGGCGCTTCGGAAATAGACGGTCCAACTGTTCCTTCGGCAGGGGCTCGGTGACGACGATAAAACTGCCGACCGGCGCGATACGTCGACGGAACCACTGGAACGGCCCAAGCTGCGACGCGCCGGTGGCAACAAGGACGCGATCCGCGCAGATCGTGCCGCGCGCGGATGTGATTTCGTAGCGCTCGCCGTCGACCTGCTTCATTTGCGTCACCGCTGCGGATTCGAAAATACGCGCACCATGGCGCGCTGCCGCCTGAGCGAGCCCCACGCCGAATTTGCCCATATGCATTTGTGCGCCGTTGCGCTGGATCAGACCGCCGTAGAAACCATCGGAACCGATTTCCTCGCGCATCCTATCCGGCGTGATCAACTCGACATTCTGGTCGACCTCGCGATGCAATACCTCGTAGGTTCGCTGAAGTCCCGCGAAATGTTGCGGCTTCGCGGCGAGCTTCAGCTTACCGGTGCGCACGAAATCGCAGTCGATACCGTGCGTGCTGATAATGGAATCAACGGTCGCCACGGCGCTTTCATACGCGCGATAAAACGCTTTCGCTTGCGGCCCGCCGATCTTCGTCGCCAGCGACGCGTAGTCGTGTGCAAGACCCGTGTTGCATTGACCGCCATTGCGTCCGGATGCTTCGCCCGCAATCTGTCCGGCTTCGAGCACGACCACCTGTACGCCGCGCGACGCCAGCTCCAGCGCCGCCGACAAGCCCGTAAATCCGCCGCCGATCACGACCACATCGGCGCGCCCTTCCACCGGCCCTTCACAGCCATCGCGGAATGCAGGACGCGTGTCCAGCCAGTACGATTCGAGCTTCATCAGATCCTTTCAGCGAGATTCACGTTGCAGATGGGACAAACGACACGTCACCGGCATCCACGACAATCTTAGAGACCGACTATGCCCGGCAGGCTGCCGATGTCCTTGATCTCCGTGTAGTTATAGTACGGCGTAGACGGCTCGTGACCTCGATTCACGAACACCTTGTTCTTGATACCGATATCGTGCGCCGACATCAGGTCATAACGCAGGCTCGACGACACATGCAGGATGTCTTCCGGACCGCAGCCGAGGTTGTCGAGCATGTATTCGAACGCTTGAAGACGCGGCTTGTAGGCTTGCGCCATCTGCGCGGTGAACACGCGGTGGAATGGGGCACCGAGCTTGTCGACATTGCTCTGGATCTGATCGTTCGACGCGTTCGACAGAATCACCAGCGGGATTTCCTTGGCCACCTTCGCGAGACCTTCCGGCACATCCGCATGCGGACCCCAGCTCGGCACGGCATCGTAGAACTTCCGAGCCTCGGCGTCGTTGTATTCGATATTCCAGCGCTTGAGCGTGCGGCGCACCGAATTCTTCACGACCTCCTGATACGGCTTCCATGCGCCAAGCACTTCGTCCAGACGATACGCGGCGAAGTCCTTCACGAACTGCTCCATCTGGTCGGCAGGGACACGGTCCGCGAACAGGTCGCGCGCCAGATCGCCCATGCGGAAGCGCGTCAGTGTGCCGTAGCAGTCGAAAGTGATGTATTTGGGCTTGAAGCGGGTCATGTCTTTATCCTGTAGTCAACGAGGAGCGAGTTGGAGCCGGGAAACCGGCGCGATTTCATATCGCGCCGTCGAAATCAGGTCCTGCGACACACCGTTTCGAGCGATGCGCCAGCAACGTGCCAACGAGGCTGGAAAGTCCGCGGCGGCGGCGGCTGAGATGAATTAAATCACCTTAAAAAAGCCGTGTTGCCGTGTATTGGCAGCCCGGCGGCACAGAATCCACCGTATTTCGTGGCTGGCGCAGCACAAGATGCGGTGCTTTCGGGCCCCGTTGATCGAGGCCAAAAATGCACATGGCCGCGTCTGCAAGGACGCGGCCATGTATGGTGGAGCGGTCGTTCCAGAGCGCCCGGTGCGGGTCAGGCGCCGTCGGTGATGTCGATCAGTACGCTCTTGAAGCGCAAATTCGCTTCGTACGCCGCGCGCCCGAGATCCTTGCCGATGCCCGAATTCTTGTAACCACCGGTCGGGATGACGAAGTCGGCAGTGCGGCCGTAACGGTTGATCCAGACCGTGCCCGCTTCGATGCCGCGCATCATCCGCAGCGCGCGGCTCAGGTCTGAGGTATGGACGCCAGACGCGAGCCCGTATTTTTCGTGCGACGCCAGCGCGAGGGCTTCGTCTTCGTCATCGAAGGTTTGCACGGTCAAAACCGGCCCGAATATCTCTTCACGCACGGCTTCCGATGCTGACGTCACGCCGGTCAGAATCGTCGGGGCATAGAACGCACCGTTGCCATTGCCGTCCAAAGCGATGCGCGCGCCGCCGACAGCGGCTTGCGCGCCACTTTCAAGCGTGCGCCGCACGATGCCGTCGATCCGTTGCAACTGCGGCAGCGAGATGATCGGAGGCAAGGTCGTGCCCGCTGTCCACGTCGCGCCGGGTTTCAGTGCAGCGAAGGCCATCGCGATACCGTCGATCAACCGTGCCGCCGCACTGCGCTCCACGACCAACCGCGATCCTGCGACGCAAACCTGCCCTGCGTTGCCCGCGATCGCCGCCGCGACACGACGCGCAACGCGATCCAGATTCGGCGCGTCAGCGAACACCAGTTGCGGGCTCTTGCCGCCCAGTTCGAGCGTGACGGGCTTCGTGCCGGTTTGCGCGCACGCGGTCATGATCGCTGCGCCGGTCTGGCTTGACCCGGTGAAGGTGACTTTAGAAACCTTCGGATGACGGCATAGCGCGTCGCCAGTCGTGCGTCCATCTCCTTGCACGACGTTGAAAATGCCAGGCGGAATGCCTGCTTCGATCGCAAGTTCAGCCAGTCGCAGCACCGAAAACGGCGTGAGTTCGGACGGCTTGAGTACGACGGCATTGCCTGCTGCCAACGCCGGGGCGATCTTCCACGATGCCATCACCAGTGGGAAATTCCACGGGGCAATCGCGACGATCACGCCATAGGGCTCAGCGATAGTCATGCCCAGATGATCTGGCCGCGTCGCAGCCACTTCGCCGCCGATGCGGTCAGCGTACTCGCTATAGAAACGGATACCCTCCGCTGTGAACGGCACGTCCCAGCGTGCGACGTCGGCTACCGGGCGGGTCGAGCCAACTGCTTCGAGCGGTGCGAGCGTTTCGACATCCGATTCGATTAGTTCGGCCCAGCGGCGCATCACGCGGGCCCGTTCGCGCGGTGCGCGCCGTGCCCAATCGCTGGTTTTGAAGGCGCGCCACGCGTCTTCCACGACATGATCGACGAGCGCTGCGGCAGCCACCGGTAGCGCCGCATAAACCACGCCGTCCGACGGCCGCGCGACGTCGATGGCGCCCGAACCATCAACATACTGTCCACCAATGAAATGAGCGCTACGCACACTCACGCTAGAGGGATCGAAGCTGTCCATGATGTCCGTTCCAGAAGCCAAAATCGAAAAGGGAATGCTACATGGTAGACGCGTACACGCAGCATTGGATGCCGAGCTTCAGGGCGTGCACGGCAGCTTTACCGCGTTGTGCGGCACATGTCGCAGGAGTCGTGCTGGGAGCACTAAAAATGCGCCGCATGCCGCATGCTTCACGCCTTACGCAGCGGCATTCAATTGCGGATACCTCGCAGCAAGATCCGCAAATAGCGCATGCACAATCGCGGCACTGCCATCCGCGTGTTTCTCCGGCTCGGCTGCGATACGCGCATCCAGAGCCTCAAAAATGCGGTGCTTGATGAAGTAGCGCCACTGCACCGGCACACCCGCGAGTAGCGCCGTCAACGCGGCATAACGTTCGCGTGTCCACTTCGCTTCGAACGCGCTGCGATAGGGACCAAACGAGAACGCGGGCGCAGCCTGCCCTTCGAGCCGCGAACGCGCTGCGTCACGCAGATGCGCTGTTTGCGCTTCGTCTATGTCCAATGCATCGCCGTTCAGCGCGACTGCGTACACGTCGCGGGCTTGGTCCACGGTCAAGTAACCGCGCAACACGTCTTCGCGGACCTTCCCCGCTTCACGATCGATGGGCCATCCGTAACCACCCGCACCCGCACCGACAAGACGGATCACATCGCCCGGAACACAGACGACCAGATCGTTGTTATCCAACTCTTCAGCATTCGGCAGCCCCGGGTTGCGGGTAAATCGCGCATTCCCGCCAGCCTGCCCACCGCGCACGCCCCACGACGCAAACCGTGTACGGTCACGATTGCGCGCAGTCACCAGCGTATTCGGTGAGAACACCTTGAACTCCATTACCAGCCCTTGTCCACCGCGATACTGACCCGCGCCGCCCGAACCTGGCGCGACGCCATAACGCGTGATGCGGATGGGCACCTCGGCTTCGTTGATTTCGACCGGCGTGTTGCGCAGAAAAGCGTTGTTCGCGCCGGAACCGTCTTCGCCATCGTCGGACGGACCGCCACCGGCACCGCCGCCAATCGGCCCGATCGACGCCATCACCGTCGCGCCCTGCTCGTTCATCGTCTTGACGCTAAGAATGGACAGACCGCCCGCAGGACACGCCGCCAGCCGATCCGGCACAGCCTGCGAGAACGCGCCGAACGTCAGCAGATGCAGCAGTTTGCAGGTCAGACTACGCATCCCGACAGCGGCCGGTTTGACCGCATTGACGACCGTGCCCTCCGGCAAGATGCAACGTGCCACGCGCAGCATCCCGGTGTTGAGCAGAATGTCCGGATTCAGGGTGTACAGCACATAAACGAGCCCGACCAGCGCCAACGCGTGACGCTCGCGCCCACCGGTCGGAATGTTCAGCGACGACTGCAATTGCGGATCGCTGCCCGTGTAATCCATCTCGACGGAACCGCCCTTGATGCGAACCGTCAGCGCGACGCGCATCGGCTTGCCATGCACTGAGTCTTCGTCAGCATATTCCGCGAAGAAATACTCGCCCTCGGGAATGCCACGCAGAATCGTGCGCGCCTGTTCTTCCGAGTAATCGAGCAACGCGCCCATACCCGCTTTGAAGCCGTCGACGCCGAAGCGTTCGATGATTTCCAGAACCCGTCGCTCGCCGGTATGTAGCGACGCCAGTTGCGCATTGAAATCGCCAATGTTCTGATCCGGCACACGCACATTCGCCGCCATGATCTTGAGAATGGCGTCGTCGACCACCCCTGCGCGCACGATCTTGCACGGTGGAAAGCGAATCCCCTCCTGCTCGATCTCGGTCAGCGTGCGCGACAGCGAAGCCGGCACCGCGCCGCCCATGTCGGTGTTATGAATATGCCCGCCAACGAAACACACGATCTCGCCGCCATAAAACACCGGCTTCCAGATCAGGATATCGGGCGTATGGGTCGCAACGAAGCCGCTATATGCGTCGTTCGTCATGCAGACATCGCCCGGTTCGTAGTGATCGATCATCGCGATCACCGGACTGTAATCGAGGCCGACGTACCACGTCGCGCCGAGCGTTTTCGGCGAAGCGAAGGTGAGTCCTTCCGACGTCATGATCGCGCACGAAAAGTCCTCGGTTTCCTTGACGAACGTCGAGTGCGCGGTACGCACCAACGTATAAGCCATGCTTTCAGCTGCTGCCACGCAATAGTTCGCGAAGATCTGCAGCACTGCCTTGTCGAATTGCATTGCGATGCTCCGTGCGAAATCAGTTGACGTGGGTGAACACAAGATTGCCGTACGTATCGACGCGGCCGCGATAACCGGGTAGCACGCTCGTCGTGCAATCGTCTTGCGCAATCACGGCGGGGCCGTCGAGTTGCTGGCCCTCTTTCAGATCGGCGCGGTGATACAGCCCAGCGTCGTGGAAAGCACCATCCATGAAGACGCGGATCTTTCCGGCAGGTGTCGGCGGCAACGTGCTGGTTTCGATAGGTTGCAGCACGGGTTTCGGCGTCGGCGCTGTAATGACGAGGCGCAATGCGACCACCTGCATGTTTGCGGACGCATCGCGATGACCGTAAAGCCGCTCATGCTCGCGATGGAACGCTTCCTGAAGCGGCGCCAGGTCGTCACCAATGAGCCAGGCCATTTCCAGCGGCGTGTCAATCTCAAACGACTGGCCCTTGTAGCGCATGTCCGCGGAAATCACGACTTTCGCATTCGACGCGTCTCCAATCTGGCCAGTGATCCACTCGCGGGCAGCGGCATCGAGGCCGCGTACGTCGTCGCCGAGCTTTGCGAGCGACATGGCGTCGAGGTCGTAATAGGTGGTCTTGACGAAATCGTTGCGCGTGTCCGCAATCAGGCCGCCGAGCGCACTGAGCACGCCGGGCGCCATGGGCACGAGAATTTCCTCCATGCCGATGACACGCGCGAAATAGCACGCCAGCGTCGGACCCGCGCCGCCAAACGGCAGCAGCGAGAACGTGCGCGGATCGATGCCGAAGCGCGACACGATCCGGCTGACGCCGGCATACATCCCTGACACAGCAACGTTGACGATCGCTTCCGCTGTTTTGTACACGTCCGAGCCGAGTTGGAACGCGAGCGTTTCGACCGCACGATGCGCGGCATCGTGATCGACCTTCACCGAGTTATAGCCGAGGCTCGCATTGCCGATCACGCCTAGCACGACAAACGCATCCGTGATCGTCGCGCGCGTGCCGCCGCGTCCGTAGCAGACCGGTCCGGGATTCGATCCCGCGCTTTCTGGACCCACCTTCAACACGCCGAAATCGTCGACCCAGGCAATCGATCCACCTCCATCGCCAATCGACGACACGGACACCGACGGTATATGAATCTGAAAGTCACCGATATACTCGCCGCTCGCGTACTGCGGCTCGCCGTCGATGATCAGCGCGACGTCGGCCGTCGTGCCGCCGATATCGAGGCTCATACACTGACGCAGCCCACTTTGACGCGCAACGTACGCCGCGCCGATCACGCCCGACGCCGTGCCCGACAAGATCATCTGCACGCAGTTAGTCTTGCCCGCTTCCGCGCTCATCACGCCGCCATTCGACTTCGTGACTTTCATTTCGGCGGTGACGCCCGTTTCGACCAGCGCGCGTTGCAACGACGTCAGATAGTGCGAGACCTTCGGCTGCACATAGCCGCCAATCACGGCAGTCGACGTGCGTTCGTATTCACGGATGATCGGCCACACATCGCTCGAACACGACACGAAGAAGCCAGGCATTTCGCGTTCGATGACGGCCTTCACCTGATGTTCATGCGCGGGGTTCCGGTACGCATGCAGCAACGAAACGACCACGCCCTCACATCCCGCTCGTCGCAACCTGCCGCAAGCGTCGAGCACGCTCGCTTCATCGACCGGGGTTTCGATATTGCCCTGCGCAGTCAACCGCTCGACCACGCCGAATACCCGTTCGCGTGGCACCAGCGGCGTGGGCCGCTTCGACAGCAGGTTATACATGTCCGGCCCTTTCAGGCGCGCGATATCGAGCACATCTTCGAAGTTTTGCGTCGTGATCAGACCGAGGCGCAAGCCTTTGCGCTGGACGACCGCGTTGACGCCGACTGTCGTGCCGTGCGTGAAGTAGTCGACATCGCGCGGCGCGATGCCGTAGCGCTCGGCAAGCTGCTCCATCCCGCGCAGCACTTCGCTGCCCGGACTGTCGGGCCGCGAAAACACTTTGAGTGTTTTCAGTTCGCCGGTCGCATCGTTCAGCACGGCAAAATCGGCGAACGACCCACCGATATCCACCCCGATTCTCATGCCCATAGAAAGTCCTTTGACGTTGATCCCGAGAGCCTTGACGAGCGACTTGTGCCAGACGACCGGAAGCACGGCCTGAGGCACAGCCTCAGGTCCTGGGTAACTTCAATTCGGAAGAAATGCGGCGCTAGGCGCGTTCTACATGTGCAAGCGCAACCGCTTGGTGCGGAGTCTGGAAGTTCAACAGATCCTCTTCGCTGCGATGGCACAGCACCTGTGCGCCGTTTTCCAGCGTCCGGATCGACGGCGCAGCATGATTGCAGACGCCGTCAATACGCATCGGACAGCGGTCGATGAAGGTGCACAACTCTCGGTTGTCAGCGGACGGTCCGATCGGAGTCAACTCCTGATGACAACGCTCGCTGGCTTCGTCAAGCCAGCCCGCGCGCAATTCCGGCGCCGAGGAGACCAACAGATGTGAATATGGATGGAACGGCGGCGCGCACAAGGCTTCGCGATTGCCTGTTTCCACGCGATGCCCCGCGTACAGCACGACAATGTCGTCACTGATTGCGCGAACCTTCGCTATGTCGTGTGTGATGAAAACATACGACACGCCGAGTTTGCGTTGCAGATCGCGCAGCAGATCGAGAATCGCCGCACCGACGACCGTATCGAGCGCCGACGTCACTTCGTCGCACAGAATCAGATCCGGTTCTGCAGCTAGAGCGCGCGCCAGATTCACACGCTGCTTCTGTCCGCCCGACAGTTCGGCCGTCGAGCGCGACGCCACGGCAGGAGGCAACTTCACCAGTTCCAGCAACTCAGCGACACGCGCTTTGGCCTTCGCACCCTTGATGCCGTGATAGAACGCGAGTGGCCGCGCCAGCGTACGTTCGACCGAATGCACCGGATTCAGCGCCGTGTCCGCGTTCTGGAACACAATCTGAATACGACGGAATTGCTCTTTCGTGCGCTTGTTCAGATCACCCGCCAGCGGCTCGCCGTCCAGCAGCAGATTGCCGCCCGACAACGGCACGAGCCCCGCAATCACTTTCGCGAGCGTGGTCTTGCCCGAGCCCGATTCGCCGATCACACCAACCGTCTGACCGCGCCCAATCCGCAGATCGACGTCGTTCAGGATCACTTTGGCGGGCCACCCCTTCGCGTCCTTGCGGCCATAACCAGCCGTCACACGACGCACTTCGAGCAATGGCGTATCCGACTGGGCGCGAGCTTGCGGCGACTGGCCTGACAGCGGCGCGGGCTCGGTAGAACGGCACACCGCAGCATCCGGCGTGACGGCAGCAATCAGGCTCTGCGTATAAGGATGGGTGGGCGCATGCAGAATCTGTTCGGTCTCGCCGGCTTCACGGATCACGCCGTCACTCAGCACCAGAATCCGGTCAGCCATTTGCGCAACGACCGCGAGATCGTGCGACACATACACGGCCGTCATGCCGTATTGCTTGATCACTCGCTTGAACGCCTGCAATACATCAATCTGCGTGGTGACGTCGAGTGCCGTCGTGGGTTCGTCGAGCACCACGAGTTCGGGGTCAGTGATCAGCGCCATCGCTGCCATCAACCGCTGCAACTGCCCGCCTGACACCTGATGCGGATAGCGCTTGCCGATCTTGTCCGGCTCCGGCAAGGCGAGCGCACGGAACAGTTCGATCGCCTTCGCCTGCGCGGCGGCCTTCGACAGCGTGCCATGTATCAGCGCGCTTTCGATCACCTGATCGAGAATCGTACGTGACGGATTGAACGCGGCTGCTGCGCTCTGCGCGATATACGCGACCTTGCGGCCACGCAACGCGGCCAGTCCCTTCGGCGACAGGGCGCGGACGTCCGTATCGCCGACGCGGATCGTGCCGCCGGAAATCCGGCAGCCACTGCGCGCATGGCCCATCAGCGAGAGCGCGATAGTCGTCTTGCCCGAACCGGATTCGCCAATCAGCGCGAGCACTTCGCCGCGCGCCACGTCGAAATCGATGTCATGGACGATCGTCGTATCCGGTTCGCCCGGACGGCTACCGACCACGCGCAGCCCGCGTACTTCGACCAGATTGTTCGAGGGGGTGCTCATTCAATGACCTCCGGCGGCGCGTGCCGTTGCTTTGCGGCTGCGATGCGGCAGGCCATCGATCAGCAGATTGACGCCAACTGTCAGGACGGCAATCGCCAACGCCGGCATGAGAACGACCGGCGTACCGTCACCCAGACCGGTGATGTTTTCGCGGACGAGCGAACCGAGATCCGCATAGGGCGGCTGCACGCCAAGGCCGAGGAAACTCAGCCCGCTCAGCAGCAGCACGACGAAAGTAAAGCGCAGGCCGGTATCGGTCAGCATCGGATGCAGCATGTTCGGCAACATCTCGACGCAGGCGATATAGAGCGAGCTTTCACCGCGCGCCCGTGCCACCTGCACGTATTCAAGCTGGCTGATATTGACGGCCAGCGAACGCGCAATCCGGTACGAGCCCGGCATATAGCTGATCGCCGCGGTGAGGATAAGCAGCGTCAGCGACGAGCCGAACGCGGCGACGATCATCAGCGCGAACATCTTCGACGGAATCGACGTGATCGCATCCAGCAGGCGGCTCATCGTTTCGTCGACAACACGGCCAGCAACCGCCGCGAGCAGTCCCAGCATCGTGCCGGTGACCGCAGCCAGCAGCGCTGCCGCCAGCGCGAGAAGCACCGTGAGCCGCGTGCCGTAGATGATGCGGCTCAGCATGTCGCGGCCGAGATAATCGGAGCCGAGCGGCAGTTTCGCGCTGAACGGCGCGTACACGTCCGGCGTCAGGATCGCGCCAACCGAGTGCGGTGCGAGCCACGGCGCGAATACGGCCACGATCAGCGCGAGGCAAACCATGCCGAAGCCGATCCAGCCACCCTTCGACAGACCCATCCGAGCGGCCAGCGAGCGACGCTTGCGTTGCGGCGCAGAGGGCGGCGGCATCGGTGCGCCACCCCAAGGCTGCGGACGATCCGCGCCGGGCGGCAACGCGCTGCTGCGTTGAACCAGATCGGGCTTGCTCATTGACGGCACCTCATGCGGGTTCGGTAGATAAGGGCGAGCGGTCTTCATGTGCGCAGCCTCGGGTTCGAGAGGATTGCGCACAGATCGGCCAGCAAAACGAGCACCAGATAGCCAAGACAGAACAGCAGCGTGCACGCCTGGACCAGCGGGAAATCGCGGTTCGCCACAGCGTCCACCATCAGACGCGCGAGACCCGGATAGTTGAAGATGGTTTCGACGATGATCACGCCGCCCAGCAGATACGACAGGCTCAACGCGATTGCATTGGCGATCGGACCGATAGCGTTGGGCAAGGCGTGGCGCAACACAACGCGCGCCGGGCTCGCGCCCTTTAGCACCGCCATTTCTACATAGGAGGAGCCGAGTTGTTCGATCACTGCCGCGCGAGTCATCCGTGCCATCTGCGCGATCACGACCGCGCACAACGTCAGCACCGGCATCGCATAAGCGCGCAGAAACTGGTCGAAGGAATCGATCTCGCCGCTATACGACAGCGCAGACAGCCAGTGCAGCTTGACGGCTAAAACCAGCACGGCGATTGTCGCGATCAGGAATTCGGGCGTCGCCACCAGCGACAACGTGCCAAGACTGATGATCCGGTCGATTAACGTATCGCGCTTGACCGCAGCCAGAATCCCGCACGATACGGCGATCGGCACCGACACAGCGGTGGTGATCGCGGCCAGCGTCAGCGAGTTCGGCAGACGTCCTTCAATCAGATCGGACACTGGCATATTGTTCGACAACGACAAACCGAAGTTGCCGTGGAACAGACCGATGAGCCAGTTCAGATAACGCAGGTAAGGCGGCTGATCGAGACCGAACTGCAGCCGCAGCGCGGCTACCGTTTCCGGCGTCGCCGACTGACCGAGCGCCGCCTGCGCCGCATCGCCGGGCAGCAGGTTGGTGATCATGAAAATGATGATCGACACGATCAGTAGTGTCAGCGCGGTCACCGCTATGCGCCGGCCTATCAGTTCGACTATGTTCCGGTTCATCGTCCAGCTCTCCTGAGAATGACATCCGCGAAAACCGGCGCGTGGGGGCGTCGGCGCGGTCCGCTGCAACCATGCAACGGACCGCTCGGAGTGCTTCAACTGCGTACTTCGGATGCCTGACTATTCAGCTTTTATAGATGTTGACTCAAGCGTTCCACCACACATGCTCAGCAAACGAGAAGCCCATCATCGCGCCGGACGGAATCGAACCGAGCCCTTGCAGACGCTGGTCGTTTGCATCGAGCAGGCTGATGAACGCCGGAATGCCGATGCCGCCCTGATCCGCAACGATCACCTGCATATCGCCATACATCTGCTTGCGCTTTGCATCATCAGTTTCTGAACGTGCGGCGAGCAGCAGTTGATCGAACTTCGGATTGTTCCAGCCCGACTCATTCCATGCGGCGTCCGACTTGAAGAACTGGGTGAACAGCACGTCGGCACTAGAGCGCGGGTTTACGCTGCCGAAACCGAGCGGGTGCTTCATCCAGTGATTCGACCAGTACCCGTCGGCCGGCACGCGGTTGACCGTCAGGTTCACGCCAATCTTTGCGCCCGTCTGCTGCATCAGTTCAGCCATTTCCACCGAGCCGTTTGCGTCAGGTGTCGCGTAGATCGGCGGCAGCGGCGTGCCGATCGCGCCGGCTTTCTGGAAGTAGAACTTGGCCTTGTCCAGATCGATGTGGCGTTGTGGCAGCGACGCATTGAAATAACGATGTCCCGGCGGAATTGGCTGGTCATTGCCAATCACTGCGTAGCCGCGAAATACCGCCGTGCGGATCTGCTCGCGATCGAACATGTACTTCATGCCGTTCACGAAATCCGGATTGCCTGCAAGCGGGTTGTCGCGGCGCATGATCAGATCGGTATAGAGGCCCGACTTGGTTTCCTTGACCGCATAGCCCGATGTCGAGGCGATGCGCTGCGTCGAACGCGGATCGACCGAGTTGATCAGATGCACGTCGCCCGACAGCAGCGCGTTCACGCGCGCAGCGTCGTCGCTGATGCTGATCAGCTCGATCTGGTCGAGGTAAGGACGGCCCGCCTTCCAGTAGCTGTCGTTGCGCACACCAACCGTCGTCACGCCTGGCTTGAACGTCTTCAGTTTATACGGACCAGTGCCGACGCCCGAATTGAAGTCGGTCGTGCCATCCTTGACGATCACGAATTGCGGCGTCGCGAGAATCACCGGCAGGTCCGCGTTGGCCGATGCGAGCGTCAGCGTGACCTCGTTAGGGCCGGTGGCCTTAATGTCGGCGAACTGGTCGGCCAGCGACTTCACCTTCGAGGCCGTGGCCGGATTCTTGTGACGCGACAGCGAATAAACGACGTCTGCGGGTGCCAGCGGCTTGCCGTCGTGAAAGGTCACGCCCTTGCGTAGCTTGATGACCCAGGTTTTCGCGTCGCTCGTATCGAGCGCTTCCGCGATGTTCATTTGCGGCGTGAGGCTTTCGTCCAGTTGCGTGAGACCGCTATAGAACATAAAGAAGCGGATGTAGTCGCAACCTGCCGAACCCTTGGCAGGGTCAAGCGTATCGGCCGTCGAACCGACGTCGTACGCGACCCTGATCTTGCCGCCCTTCTTCGGCACGGGCGCGGCGAACGCAGACTTCGCGCCAGCCAGCAATCCGCCTGCGCCAGTGGCCAGCATGCCTCCCGCAACCATCAACCGCATCATGTCGCGGCGGCCGAAACCACCTTGTTTGATTCCGTCGTCGTTCATGCGAACTGCTCCTAACAATGAGAAGGTTGATTCCAGGAATGCGGCTCTGGTCGTACCGTCTGTCTCCGTTGCCCCGTCTGGTGGCAACGCGCGGCATGACTGGTTGAGACGATTTAAGCACCCCAAAAACGGCCCGTTGTCGCGATCGGGGCGTCCCGACCATTCGAAATGACCGTTTTGAGTGGTCCGCGCAGCACGATTTGCCGTGGGGTTTGCTGTCGTCCCGCTGCATCCCTTGCTACGCTTGGGCGCCCGCCTGGTTGCGATAGCTGCGACCGGCGACGCTGCAACCTGAGATAAATCGTAAAGTCACAGGGCTGATATATGCCGCCGACAAAAATGCCGATTCAGCACAATCGCTTCGTTCCAATGGGTCAGACTGTGCGTTTTGCATCGTGTTGCATCGATGCATGGGTTAGCGAGGCAAGATAGAAAGATCGTCCTATTAATGAGGCAATTGGAGTGCGACAGTCGCAGGCAAGTGTCATGTCATTCAAGGAGTAAGCCGTGTCTGGATCCGCAGAAAAAGAATCGCTCGTCTATCGCCGTTTTACCTCTGACGACATCGCGGCCGCCCACGGCCTGTCGATGGCAGTCAGCTGGCCGCATCGTGCTGAGGACTGGCGCTTTGGCTTTGAAGCGGGAAGTGGCTTCATCGCCGAAGAAGCCGGTGTCGTGATCGGCACCGCGCTGTTCTGGAAGTTCGGCGCGGACCGCGCGACGCTCGGCATGGTGATCGTGTCGCCAGAACATCAGGGACGAGGGATCGGCGGGAAGCTGATGAATCTGATTCTTGAGGAAACCGGTAACCGCGTGACTTTCCTGCACGCGACCAAAGCCGGTCAGCCGCTCTATGAGAAATTGGGCTTTCGTGCCCACGGCTCGCTCGACCAGCATCAGGGCGCGGTGTTTCAGGCGCCGCTCGTATCGCTGCCGGCCGGTGAGCGGCTGCGTCCGCTGGGCGTCAACGATACCCCGCAACTGATCGAACTCGCGTCGCGCGCAGCCGGTCTGGATCGCAGCGACGCTTTGCCGGCGCTGATGCAAAACGCCGACGGCATTGCGCTGGATCGTGACGGCGAACTGCTCGGCTTTGCGCTGTTTCGCCGCTTCGGGCGCGGTTATTCGATCGGTCCGGTGGTTGCCGCCGACACGCCTGATCTGAGCCGCGCAAAAGCGCTGATCCGCCACTGGCTCGCGCTGAATGAAGGCGCGTTCGTGCGGATCGACATGCCGACCGGCAGCGGTCTGACCGAGTGGCTGGTCGAGCTTGGCTTGCCGCGCGTCGATACCGTGGTAAAAATGGTCCGCAATTCCGACCCTGCCCGCCACGTTGGGCCGCCAGACACGCTGTTCCGCCAGTACGGCATCATCAATCAGGCAATGATGTGACGCCGATCTGATGCCATGACGTTTCTATACAAGGCCGACCCCGCGCGCGGCGCGAAATGGGCCGCGCGCTTCGCGCAGCTTGCGCCGGAGCTGCCTTTCCGCGTCTGGCCCGACATCGGCGATCCGGCTGAAATCCGCTATCTGGCAGCGTGGACACCCGACGATCTGGCCGAGACGCTGCCGAATCTGGAAGTGATTTTTTCCGTGGGCGCGGGCGTCGATCAGTTCGATCTGACGCGCGTACCGCCGCACCTGCCGGTGGTGCGGATGATCGAACCGGGCATTGTCGAAGGGATGGTCGAGTATGTGACCGAGGCCGTGCTCGCCGTGCATCGCGATCTGTTCGACTACGCGCTGCAACAGCAGGCGCAGGTATGGAAGGCGCTGCCGGTTCGCGCGGCGTCAGGGCGGCGCATCGGCGTGCTCGGGCTTGGCATGCTCGGCACGGCGGTCCTCGAACGCTTGCGGCTGTTCAGCTTTGCGTGCGCGGGATGGAGCCGCTCGGCGCGTCAGATAGAGGGCGTGGAATGCTACGCGGGTGAAGCGTCGCTCGATACCTTCCTCGCCAGAACCGACATCCTCGTCTGCCTGCTACCGCTGACCGACGCAACGCGCGGCCTGCTCGGACGACGGGTTTACGCTGCATTGCCGGACGGCGCATCACTGGTGCATGTCGGACGCGGGCCACAACTGAATACCTCCGATCTGCTCGACGCATTGACGAGCGGCCGGCTGCGCAACGCCGTTCTCGATGTCACGGACCCCGAACCTCTTCCCGCCGGTCACCCCCTGTGGACACAGCCGCGCGTGCGGATCACGCCGCATATCGCAAGCGCGACCCGGCCGGACGGCGCCGTCGACGCGGTGCTGGCGAATCTGCGCCGTCACCGCGCGGGCCAACCCATGCACGGCCAAATCGACCGCACGCGCGGTTATTAAGTCCTGTAAGGCACGCTCAACACCCCGTAATGAAACGCACGCGGCAGAAAATGCTGCCCGTTGGGTGCAAAACGCGTCGGCGGCGCTTTTTAGAACTTTATTTGGCGGCACGTCGGATAGCGGGCAATCGTTAGTATGGGTCAATCAACAGTCCCTTCCGCTCCTACGCGACGAGAACCCAACATGCCGAATCAATCGCTTATCGAAGCCGACCGCAAGCACCTGATCCACCCGGTCATCAACTACCGCGCCCATGAAGCGCGCGGCGTCACCGTCCTCGAATCCGGGCACGGCGCGTATCTGCGCGACCGCGACGGCAACGAACTGCTCGACGCGTTCTCGGGACTGTGGTGCGTGAACGTCGGCTACGGCCAGGACAGCATCGTCAAGGTCGCAGCCGAACAGATGGCTCGGCTGCCGTACGCAACCGGCTATTTTCACTTTGGATCCGAACCGGCGATCGAACTGGCCGAAAAACTGGTCTCGTATGCACCCGCGTCGTTGCAACACGTGTACTTCACGCTCGGTGGCTCGGATGCAGTGGATTCCGCCATCCGCTTCATCACGCACTACTACAACGCAACGGGCCGCCCGTCGAAGAAGCACATGATCGCGCTCGAACGCGGTTATCACGGCTCGTCGTCGATCGGCGCGGGGCTGACCGCTTTAGCCGCGTTCCATCGCAACTTTGACCTGCCGCTGGTTACGCAGCACCATCTGCCATCGCCGTACCTGTATCGCCAACCGGCAGGCGTTGACGCCAAAGCGCTGATTGCGGCATCCGTGGCGGCTCTGGAAGCGAAGGTCGCAGAACTGGGCGCGGACAATGTCGCCGCCTTCTTCTGCGAGCCGATTCAAGGTTCAGGCGGCGTCGTCGTGCCGCCGTTCGGCTGGCTGAAGGCGATGCGCGACGCTTGCCGCCGCCTCGACGTCCTGTTCGTCGCCGATGAAGTCATCACTGGTTTTGGTCGCACGGGTCCGCTTTTCGCGTGCGAAGCCGAACAGGTCGAGCCGGATCTGATGACCGTCGCCAAAGGATTGACCGCTGGCTACGCGCCGATGGGTGCGGTATTGATGTCGGACGCCATTTATCAGGGGATTGCCGGCGAAGCAAACGGTACGGCAATCGTCGGTCATGGCCATACGTACTCAGCACATCCGGTCAGCGCGGCAATCGGGCTTGAAGTGCTGCGTCTCTATCACGAAGGCGGCCTGCTTGCGAACGGCCAGGCGCAGGCACCGCGCTTCGCTGCTGGGCTCGATGCGTTGCTCGATCATCCGCTGGTCGGCGATTCGCGGCATCGTGGGCTGCTTGGGGCGCTTGAACTCGTTTCGAACAAGGACAGTAAGCTTGGATTCGATCCTTCGTTGAAGCTGTCGGAGCGGATCGCCGCGTCGGCTTATCGCAACCAGCTTGTATTCCGTGCATTCGGCGACAACATCCTCGGCTTCGCGCCCGCGCTTTGCTACACCGAAGCCGAGTTCGACCTGATGTTCAGCCGTTTGAAACACACGCTGGACGACGTGCTGAACGAGGCTGATGTCCGCGCCGCGCTCAGTGGCAAAAAGCATGCCGCATCGCACGGCACAAGCCGCGCGGCCGCATAAGAGCGTGATAACATCGGAGATGCCTTAAGGGATAACTTTCGATCGTCAGAGCGAACCAAGACATGAGTAGCGACTGCAAGCTAGACCGGATTGACTTGCGAATTCTTTCGCAACTGCAGAAGAAAGGCCGCATCACGAATGTCGAGCTTGCCGATGCCGTGGGGCTCTCACCGAGCCCTTGCCTGATCCGCGTAAAGCGTCTGGAAAAGGCCGGCTATATCGTCGGGTATGGCGCGCAAATCCAGCTTGAAAAGCTTGGCGATGTGCAGATCGTGTTTACCGAAGTGACGCTCGCCGATCATCGTCGCGAAGACTTCATCAAGTTCGTCGCGGCGATTCGCGATGTGGATGAGATTGTTGAATGCCACCTGGCGAGCGGTGGCTACGACTATCTGCTGAAGTTCATCACCCGCAGCGTGAGCCACTATCAGACCATCATCGAAGGACTGCTCGAACGCGATATCGGCATCGAGAAGTACTTCAGCTACGTGATCATCAAGACGCCGTTCGTCAAGACACACTACCCGCTCGAAACACTGTTCTCGCAGAACCATAATTGAACGTGGGACGCGGCTTTAGCCGCTCCTTAGTGGATTTCCCTTAGCCGCGCCTCCTTTCGTTCACCTTAGCCCTCCCTTTCTGGATGAATGCCCCGGCGCCGCACCGCTCGTGCGAACGCACCGCGCATTCGTTCACGCGTCATTTTTAGAATTCGCGCTGCGTCTGCACATCAAATGCAGATTTTTATGTTGCGACGGCCCGCATAGAATGAGTCTCAGCGTTTCACGCTTGCCCCTTTTGGGCAAACCCATGAGGAGAGACTTCATATGACCCGCAACTATCGCGTTGCCGTGATCCCCGGTGACGGCATCGGCGTCGAAGTGATGCCTGAAGCCGTGCGCGCACTCGACGCCGTCAGCAACCGCTTCGGCATTCAATTCGAGCTCAAGCATATCGAATGGGCGAGCTGCGAGTACTATGCGCAGCACGGCCAGATGATGCCCGACGACTGGAAAGCACAACTGCAAGAGTGCGACGCGATCCTGTTCGGTGCGGTCGGCTGGCCCGACACCGTGCCCGATCATATTTCGCTATGGGGTTCGCTGCTGAAATTCCGCCGCGAGTTCGACCAGTACATCAATCTGCGCCCTGCCCGTCTGTTCGAAGGCGTGCCTTCGCCGCTCGCCAATCGCAAGCCCGGCGATATCGACTTCATGATCGTGCGTGAAAACACCGAGGGCGAGTATTCGTCGGTGGGCGGTACGATGTTCGAAGGTACCGAGCGTGAAGTCGTGATGCAGCAGTCAATCTTCACGCGTCACGGTACAGAACGCGTCCTTAAGTTCGCGTTCGATCTTGCAACGCGTCGCAAGAAGAAGCTTACCGTCGCGACGAAAAGCAACGGCATCTCGATCAGCATGCCATGGTGGGATGCGCGCGCCGCCGAAATGGCCGCGCGCTATCCGGAGATAACCTGGGACAAGCAGCACATCGATATTCTGTGCGCGCGCTTCGTGTTGAATCCGGATCGCTTCGACGTGGTCGTGGCATCCAATCTGTTCGGTGACATTCTTTCGGACCTCGGTCCCGCGTGTACCGGTACGATCGGCATTGCACCTTCGGGCAATCTGAACCCTGATCGCAAGTTTCCGTCACTGTTCGAGCCGGTTCATGGCTCTGCACCCGATATCGCGGGCAAGAACATAGCCAATCCGGTTGCCATGGTCTGGTCGGCGGCGATGATGCTCGACTTCCTGGGCCGAGGCGAAGGTGTCGAACGTGAAGCGCACGATGCCATGCTCGACGCGATCCAGCAGGTGCTGAAGGAAGGTCCACATACCGGTGACCTCGGCGGCAAGGCCAACACCACGGAAGTCGGCAAAGCCATCGCTGCGCGGATCGCCGAAACCAACGCACGCTAACCACGAGGCCACTCATGACACTCGAACAGCAAGCGCGTGCGTTGATCCGCACGGACAACTTCATCGACGGACGCTGGATCGCGGCGCACAGCGGCAAGCGCTTCGCCGTCACGGATCCGGCTACTGGCGAACTCATCGTTGATGCCGCCGACAGCGGCCCGCACGATGCGCGGGCCGCCACCGATGCCGCCGCACACGCGCTGCCACACTGGCGTGCGCTGTTGCCGAAGGAGCGTGCCGCCGTGCTGCATCGATGGCACGCGCTGATTCTTGCAAACCAGGACACGCTTGGCGCGCTGATCTCGCTTGAACAGGGCAAGCCGTTGGCCGAAGCGCGCGGCGAAGTAGCCTACGGCGCGTCGTACGTTGCATGGTTCGCGGACGAAGCGACGCGCATCTACGGCGACCTCATCCCGCCGCAGCAACGCGGCAAAAAGATGAGTGCCGTCAAGGAGCCGATCGGTATCGTCGCCGCGATCACGCCATGGAATTTCCCGCTTGCGATGATCGCCCGGAAGATCGCGCCAGCGCTCGCGGCAGGCTGCACGGTCGTTGCGAAGCCAGCTGAAGATACACCGCTGACTGCGCTCGCATTAGTTCAACTGGCGCACGAGGCTGGCGTCCCGGATGGCGTGCTGAATCTGATCACGGCGTCACGCGAATCGGCTGCGGAAACCGTGGCCGACTGGCTCGCGGACAGTCGTGTGCGCAAGATCACGTTCACCGGATCGACGCCTGTCGGCAAACACCTGGCGCGCGAATCGGCCGGGACATTGAAGAAGCTGTCACTCGAACTCGGCGGCAACGCTCCGTTTATTGTCTTCGACGATGCCGACCTCGACGCCGCCGTCGATGGCCTGCTCGCCTCGAAATTCCGCAATGGTGGGCAGACGTGTGTGTGCCCGAATCGGGTGTATGTGCAGGCTGGTATCTACGACCGCTTCGCTGCGCGATTGCGTGATCGCGTCGGCGAATTGCGCGTGGGGCCAGCAACGGATGCCTCGTCGCAGATCGGTCCGATGATCAACCTGCGCGCGGTCGACAAGATCGCGCGCCATGTCGAAGACGCGCTGGCGCACGGCGCAACGGTGCTATGCGGTGGCCGTCGCCTGACCGAACTCGGCCCGCACTACTACGCGCCGACCGTACTCGGTGATGCATCGGCCAAGATGGCGCTATGCGGTGAAGAAACCTTCGGCCCGGTCGTGCCGCTGTTCCGCTTCGACACCGAACAGGATGCCGTCGATGCTGCCAACGACACACCGTTCGGCCTCGCCGCGTATTTCTATAGCCAGGATTTGCGCCGCATTGAACGTGTGTCGCGGACGCTGGAAGCGGGCATCGTAGGGATCAACGAGGGCGCGCTGTCGTCCGAGGCCGCGCCGTTCGGCGGCGTCAAGGAGTCGGGCTATGGCCGCGAAGGCTCGAAGTACGGACTCGACGACTATCTGTCGATCAAATACCTGTGTCAGGGAGGACTGGAATGAGCAATCAAAACGCTGAAGCCTATCCGATCGAAATTGCTTTCCCCGACATCTCCCCGCACGCCGAGGGCAATACCGGCATTGCGTACGTGCATAGCTTCGATTCAGGTATGCCGGGCCCGCACGTGATGATCAACGCGCTCACACACGGCAACGAAGTCTGCGGCGCAATCGTCGTAGACGAGTTGCTGCGCAGCGGACTACGGCCCCGACGCGGCAAGCTGACGCTCGCATTCGCGAACGTCGATGCCTACGCGCGCTTCGATCCAGATCGACCCGACGCAGCGCGCTTCGTCGATCAGGACTTCAACCGCGTATGGACCGCCGCTGTGCTCGATGACCCGTCGCGCACCTCCAGCGAACTCGCGCGGGCGCGCGAGATGCGGCCTGTAATCGATACCGTCGACGCGTTACTCGATCTGCATTCGATGCACGAGAAGAGCGCGCCGCTCATCGTCTCAGGACCGCTCGAAAAAGGCGTCGCGCTTGCCGTTCGACTCGGCGCGCCCTCCACCGTGATCAGCGGCGAAGGCCACCCTGAAGGACGCCGGATGCGCGACTACGAAGGTTTCGGCAGAGAGGACAGCGCAAAGAATGCATTGTTGATCGAGTGCGGCCAGCACTGGGAAAAGAGCGCAGTGACGGTTGCGCGCGACTGTACCGCGCGCTTTCTGCTGCTCGCGGGCATCGTGGACGAAGGCGACCTGCCGTCAGACTGGACCGTGCCATTGCCGACCACTATCCATGTGGTGCGGGTCACGGAACCCGTCGTCGCGAAGAGTCTGGATTTCCGCTTCGCGGGGCCGTACACCGGACTGGAAATCTTCGAGACGGCTGGCAGTGTGATCGGCTGGTCGGACGGCGAACCGGTCGTCACGCCCTACGACGATTGCATGCTCGTCATGCCATCGCTGCGGCAGTTGCGCCCTGGCGTGACCGTCGTGCGACTCGGCCGCGTCGAACAGCGGATCGAGCGCACCTGATCAGCCCCAAGCCAACCATACCGGTCACTTTCCAGACATAAAGGACGCACTAGATGAAGGTTCAAAAAATCACCCAGGCAGTGCAGACTGCGCCGCTCGAAGACTGGGGAACGGCCGCTCTGCCCGGCACTGAGGCCGCGCGCATCTCGGGACGCCAATACGTGATTCCCGGCGAGGAAGCAATCGATACTGGCGTGTTTGAATGTTCGCCAGGGACTTACCGGCGTTCGGTCAAACAGGCTGAAGTGATGCACTTCCTGGCCGGTTCGGGTTCGTTCACGCCGGATGGCGAAGACACGATCCACTTCACAGGTGGCGATACGCTGTTCTTCGAATCGAATACCGACGGGCTGTGGCAAGTGCACGAAACGATGCGCAAGATCTATGTGATCTTCTGAGCGCGGTAGACGCCCAGAACGGTCGCGTTTTTACTTCATCCAACTCTCTGCGATAGCACTCATATCCGCGCAATGGCAGCGCGCCTCCGCGCTGCCATTGGGAATTCGCAACGACGTATCCCTTAGCCGCTACGGCGACGCTCTGTAATCCGTATCATTTCAGCAACAATAAAACTTTTGGATACCTAAAAATCAAGGATGGGTATCCTCGCGCCCATCCTTGATTTTTCTGCTCCATTCCCTGCCAAAAACAACGGCTTGATTCGAAACCCAGAAAACCTCATTAGCAAGTGACGAATCGGTTGTAGCCGCCGGCCGATCGACTTGCTTTAATTCGAGCTATGCAGTCGTCGTAGCCCGTCGAGGCAATTGCAAAGTTTCACGTCAACGAACGCAACCCGACCACTGAGCACAAACCCGTCGGTTGCGACTTTCGCCCTGACCACTTAAACCCGCTGCGCCGTGGACCGATTTTCGGTGGCCGACGGCGTGCTCACCTGCGCCCTGCTCTATTGCAAGGAAAACTGGATGACTCAATCTTCACGTCAAATCGATTTATCAACCGGCACCGACTATGACAAGCTGGCAGAGCGCTTTCGGCCCATCTTTGGGCGAATTGCCGAGGGTTCGGTGGAGCGGGATCGTACGCGCAACGTGCCGCACGACGCGATTCAATGGCTAAAGGAAGCAGGCTTCGGCGCCGTACGCGTACCGACGCGCTTTGGCGGCGCGGGCGCGTCGCTCACGCAGTTATTCCAGTTGTTAGTCGAGCTGGCCGAAGCCGATTCGAATCTGCCACAGGCCCTGCGCGCCCACTTCGGGTTCGTCGAAGACCGGCTGAATGCGCCGCCCGATGCTGAGCGGGACAGGTGGTTTGATCGTTTCGTGAGCGGACAGATTGTCGGCGGCGCATGGACCGAAACCGGCAGCGTAGCGATTGGCAGCGTGCAGACCAAGGTATCGGAAAAGGACGGCCGCCTTGTTATCAATGGTTCGAAGTACTACAGCACCGGTAGCATCTTCGCCGACTGGATCGACGTGTATGCACAGCGCTCGAACGACAATAGCGACGTGATTGCAGCAGTCAGCACGCACCAGCCCGGCGTGGTACGCAAGGACGATTGGGATGGATTCGGTCAGACCACCACTGGCAGCGGCACCACGCTATTCGAAGACGCTGTCGTCGAAGAAGAAAACGTCATCGACTTCGGCAACCGTTTCAAGTATCAAACGGCCTTCTATCAGCTCTTCCATCTGGCGACGCTAGCCGGCATCGGCCATGCCGTCACACGCGACGCGGCGAAACAGGTCAGCGAGCGCAAGCGTATCTATAGCCACGGCAACGCCCCGCACGTCAGCGAGGACGCTCAGATCCAGCAGGTCGTCGGCGAAATCGCTTCCTGGGCGTATGCGGCAGAGGCGGTCGCACTGCAAGCGACGCATCCATCCCAGCGTGCCTACGAGGCGCATTTTTCCGGCAATACCGAGCTTGAACACGCAGCTAACGTCGCCGCGGAAATCGAATCGGCGCAAGCCCAGATCGTCGTGTCGGAACTCGTACTACGCGCTGCCACGCATCTGTTCAACGCGCTCGGCGCCTCGGCAACCAGCACGAGCAAAGCGCTGGATCGTCACTGGCGCAACGCACGCACCATTTCGTCGCACAACCCGCTGGTCTACAAGGCACGGATCGTCGGGGACTGGGCCATCAACGGGACCGAACCGCCTTACGTATGGAAGATCGGCGCCGGACCTTCCCGCGGGAGCAAGTGACTGTCATGAGCAAAGCCATCCGCTTCAATGCCTTCGAAATGAATTGCGTGGGTCACCAGTCGCCTGGTTTGTGGGCGCATCCGCGTGATCGTTCCTGGCAGTACAAGGACCTCACTTACTGGACCGATCTAGCGAAGGTGCTGGAAAAAGGCATCTTCGACGGCATTTTCATCGCCGACGTTATCGGTTACTACGACGTCTATAAGGGCAGCAACTTCCACGCGTTGCACCAGGCCGCTCAGATTCCCGTCAACGATCCGCTGCAACTCGCCGCGCCGATTGCCATGGTGACGGAGCATCTCAGCATCGGCATTACCGCGTCGACGAGCTTCGAGCATCCGTACACCTTCGCGCGCCGACTTTCCACCGCCGATCACCACACCAAGGGGCGCGTCGGTTGGAACATCGTCACGTCATATCTGGAAAGCGGTGCGAAGAATATCAGCGAAGGCGGTCTGCGCGATCACAGCAACCGCTATGAGGTCGCGAACGAATACGTCGAAGTGCTCTATAAACTGTTCGAAGGCAGTTGGGAAGAAGGCGCCGTCGTGCGTGACCGGAACAACCGTATCTTTACGAACCCCGACAAGGTCCACGAGATCGGCCATAAGGGCAAATTCTTCGACGTGCCCGGCTACCACCTGTGCGAGCCTTCGCCGCAACGCACGCCGGTGCTCTATCAGGCCGGCGCGTCCGGGCCGGGAAAGGCATTCGCGGCACAGCACGCCGAGTGCGTGTTCGTGGCTGCGCCCAGCCAGTCGGTGCTGAAGAACTACGTGGCAGACGTGCGGCGGCAGGCGGCCGAAGCGGGACGCGATCCACGCCAACTGCTGATCTACAACCTCGTCACCGTGATCGTTGACGAGACCGATGCAAAGGCACAAGCGAAGTTTGAGGAATACAGGAGCTATGTGTCGTACGACGGCTCACTCGTCTTCATGTCCGGTTGGACCGGTATCGACTTCGGCCAGTACGCACCCACCGAGCTCGTCAAACGGGTCGAGACCAACGCGATTGTGTCGGCAGTCGAGCATCTCGCCGGGGGCGACAAGTCCTGGACCATCGACGAGCTCGCAAAGTGGGGGGGCATCGGCGGACTAGGACCTGTGTTCGTCGGATCGGCCGCGACGGTCGCCGACATCCTGCAGCAATGGGTCGAAGCGACAGACGTCGACGGCTTCAACCTCGCTTACGCGATAGCACATGAGACCTTCGAGGACGTGGTGACCCATCTCGTGCCGGAGTTGCAGCGGCGCGGCGTATATCCGACCGCCTACAAGCCTGGAACACTGCGCGAGAAGCTGTTCGGCGCGGACGCGCTGCTGCCGTCAAACCACCCCGCCGCGCGCTTTCGCGACATCGAACGGGTCAAGCGCGAAAGCGCAGTGCAACCCGCCGACACGCCAGTCACGCCGCGTGAAGTTGAAACGATCAGGTGACACTGACCATGACGAATCCCCTGCTTCGCCTGCACAACGTCTCCCTGTCGTTCGAGGGTGTAAAAGCGATCTCCAACATCGGCTTCGAAGTGGCCACAGGCGAGATCTGTGCATTGATCGGACCGAACGGCGCCGGCAAAAGCTCACTGCTAAATGTCATCAATGGCGTGTACCGCGCCGACGCCGGGGACATCGTCTTTGACGGCACACGCTTTGAGCGTATCTATCCGCGCAAGGCTGCGTCGCTGGGCATTGGACGCACGTTCCAGCACAACGCGCTGTTCGAGCCGCTGTCGGTGCTCGATAACGTGCTCGCTGGCCTGACGCGGCACAGCCGCACCAGCTTTCTGGAGCACGCTTTGCGCTTTGGACGTGACCCGCAAGAGCGACGTGATTTCCGCGCACGCGCCGATGCGACGATCGACTTTCTCGAACTGGGACCCTACCGCCATGCGCGCGTCTCGACGTTGGCCTATGGCGTGCAAAAACGCGTCGACCTGGCTCGCGCGCTAGTTGGCCGGCCCAAGTTGCTTCTGCTGGACGAGCCGATGGCCGGCATGAACCAGCATGAAAAAGCCGAGATGAGCCGCTTTATCGCTGCCGTCAATAGTCAGTTCGGTACCACGGTGGTTTTGATCGAGCACGACATTGGCGTCGTCATGGGACTGTCCAGTCACGTGGTGGTGCTGGATTACGGGCGCAAGGTCGGCGATGGCTCACCCGACGAGGTGCGCCAGAACCCCGAAGTCATTAAGGCCTATCTCGGCACCGTTCACTAAGGCGCTCGCACTCATGACCTTGTTTCTGCAAACCCTCATCGGCGGATTGCTGGCCGGCGTGATGTATTCGCTGGTCGCCATCGGCTTCGTGCTCATCTACAAGGCCTCCGGCGTATTCAACTATGCACAGGGCTCGATCCTGCTGTTTGGTGCCCTCAGCTTCGTCACGTTGACCGAACACGGTGTGCCGTTCTGGCTGGCATTGCCCATCACCGGCGCGGCAATCGTTATCGTGTCGATCCTGATCGAGAGGCTCGTGCTCAGGCCGTTGATCAACCGCGATCCCCTGACGCTCTTCATGGCGACGTTGGGCCTGAGTTTCGTGATCGATGGTCTGGTGCAACTCTTCCTCGGCTCAGACGTGCACATGCTCGACCTCGGTATCAACGACGTGCCCGTCGCGATCGGCGGCATCTCCGTCAGCCAGTTCGATCTGGTGGCTTCGGGTGTGGCGGTGACGCTGGTGCTGGTCCTCTCGGTGGTGTTCAGCAAGACGCGCATGGGGATCTCACTGCGCGCGGTTGCTAACGACACGCTCGCCGCGCAATCGGTCGGCATTCAGTTGCCGCACATCTGGCGCATCGTCTGGAGCGTCGCCGGGCTGGTCTCACTGGTCGCGGGCCTGCTTTGGGGAGCGCGTCAGGGGGTGCAGTACTCGCTATCGCTGATCGCCCTCAAGGCGTTGCCCGTGTTGATCATCGGTGGCTTCTCTTCGGTCAACGGTGCGATCGTGGCCGGCCTCCTCGTCGGCGCGACTGAGAGCGTTGCCGATATCTACATCGGCCCGCTCGTCAACGGCAGCGTATCGACCTGGTTTGCGTACATCCTGTCAGTCGGCTTCCTGCTGATCCGTCCGACAGGTCTCTTCGGCGAACGCGCGATAGAAAGGGTTTGAAATGACAAGACATACGCAAAGTGCCCGCGTGACGCCGGTCCCTGGTGCGGCGTCCACACCTGGCCGCCTGAAGGATGCAAAAGCGCTCGCGCTGCTCGCAGGCTTTCTGGTGCTGGTGCTCGTGCCGCTTGGGGCAGGTGACTATCTTCTCAGTTCGATCCTGATTCCGACCATCATCATGGGCTTGGCCGCCGTTGGTCTGAATCTGGTCATGGGCTATGCCGGTCTCGTTTCGTTAGGTTCAGCAGCCTTCATGTCGATTGGCGCGTTCTCCGCCTACAACCTGCTGCTGCGCGTCCCGCTCCTGCCTTTGCCGCTCGTGATCGTGATCGCCGGCTTGATCTCGGCTGCGGGTGGGGTTGTGTTCGGGTTACCCAGTCTGCGCATCAAGGGCTTTTATCTGGCTGCCTCGACGCTCGGCGCGCAGTTCTTCATTGAGTGGCTGTTCACCAATTTCAGCTGGTTCTCCAACGGTAGCCAAACGCTGACGATCTCCGCGCCACGTCTGGAAGTTTTCGGGCACGACCTGAGTACGCCACAAGGCCGTTATCTGCTGGTTCTGGTGACAACCGCGCTGCTGCTCTGGCTGGCCCACAACATCGTGCACAGCCGCATCGGTCGCGACTGGATGGCGATCCGCGACATGGATACTGCCGCTGCCGTGCTGGGCACCCATATCGCAAGCCGCAAGCTGCAAGCTGCAGGCCTATGGCGTGAGTTCGTTCATCTGCGGCATCGCGGGTGCACTATGGGCCTTCGCTTATCTCGGCACCGCGGACGCGCACGCCTTCAGTCTCGACAAGTCGTTCCAGGTGCTGTTTATCGTGCTGATTGGCGGCACTGCCAGCCTCGCCGGCAACTTTCTCGGTGCGGTCCTGATCGTATTGCTGCCGATAGGACTTGAGCATCTGGTGGAAGCGACCGGCTTGTCCGACATCGTGAATATGGGCGCGTTGTCGAATCTGCAAGGGGTCGTGTTCGGGATCGTGATCATCGCCCTGCTCATCAAGGAACCGGACGGACTCGTCAGTCTTTCGCGCCGTCTGCTTCATTACGTTACCGCTGGCACTCGCCGGACCGCTCACGGTGTTGCTTCACCGGCTTCATTCCCCCTCGAAAAGGACGATTCATGACATCCACATTCCCGAAGCGGCTGCGCTGGGCCGCCGGGCTTCTGCTCGCCTGCACGCTGGGCGCCTCCTCGGTCGTCGCGGCAGACGACCATAGCGGCCAGCAACTGTTCCCGCTGTTCACCTATCGGACCGGCCCCTATGCGCCATCTGGCATTCCGTTCCTCGGTGGTAACCTCGATTACATCCGGTACGTCAATGAGGTTGAAGGCGGCGTCGACGGCGTGAAGATCTTCGTTCAGGAGTGCGAGACGGCGTACGAGATCGAGCGTGGCATTGAGTGCTACGAACGTTACAAGAAGGGTTATGACGGCGCACCCACGGCCGCGATCTATCCGCATTCGAGCGGCCTCGATGTCGCGCTGACGGACCGCTCGCGGGTCGACAAGGTGCCCATCATCTCGCCGGGTGGCGGTCAGAACGTCGCCACCGACGGCCGCGTATTTCCCTATCTGTTCCCATTGCTGTTCGATTACTGGAGCGAGGCGCAGATCGTTGTTGATTACATCGCGAAGCAGGCGGGCGGCTACGACAAGCTGAAGGGCGTCAAGATCGCCACGCTCTATCACGACTCCGGCTACGGGCGCGACACGATCCAGCCGCTGGATATCCTCGCGAAGAAATACGGCTTCGTGAACATTCAAATCCCGGTGCCCCCGCCAGGCGAACAACAGCAGGCGCAATGGGAAAAGATCAAGCAGGCCAACGCTGACTGGGTCTTCCTGCGTGGCTGGGGCGTCATGACGCCGGTTGCGATCAAGACAGCGGCGCGTGTTGGCTTCCCGGCCAATCGCATCATCGGCGATATCTGGAGCGGCTCGGAAGATGACGTCCGGCCAGCGGGGAGCGCTGCAAAGAACTACCAGGCAGTCTCGCTGTTCCCGTCCGGCACCGACTATCCCCTCCTCCAGTCGATCAAGTCGCACATCCTCGACGCGGGCAAGTCTGACCTGAAGGACAGGAGCAAGTTCGGTTCGGTCTACTACAACGACGGCGTGATCGAAGCGGTCATCTATGTGGAGGCGTTGCGCACCGGCCATAAGAAATTCGGCAATCGACCGCTTACCGCCGAGGAAGGTCAATGGGCATTCGAACATCTGAACATCGACGAAGCCCGTATCAAGCAACTCGGTATCGAAGGTCTGCTGAGTCCGCTGAAGACCTCTGCCGACAATCACAAGGGCGACGTGGCCGGCAAGATCATCCAGTGGGACGGAACGAAATGGGTTGCGCAGACTGACTGGATCAAGCCTGATCCCTCGCTGTTCCACGACATCGTCTTTGCCAAGGCCGCCGCGTACGCGAAGGAAAAGGGCCTGACGTTACGCACGGCAGCGAATTGACTTCTTCACTTCAGTACTCAACGGAGCCCGTCATGAGCGAAACGGCACAGCCTCCCCTGCTCGAGGTTGATGACATCCATGCCCACTACGGTCAGGCAATCGAAGCCGTGCGCGGTGTGTCGCTGACCGTTCCCCAGGCGGGCATCGTCGCGCTGCTTGGCGCGAACGGTGCCGGCAAGACCACCACCCTAAAGGCGATTTCGAACCTGTTGGGCCCCGAGCGCGGCACGGTGGGCCGGGGTCGCATTCTGCTGCGCGGCGAACCGGCCAACCGCTTGTCCGCGTCCGACCTCGTCAAACGAGGCGTCGTGCAGGTGCTTGAAGGGCGCCGCTGTTTCGCGCAACTGACAGTCGAGGAAAACCTGGTGAGCGGTGGCTTCCTGCGCGGCCCGTCGCGACAGCAACTGAAGGCAGATCTCGATCAGATCTATGCGTGGTTTCCGCGCCTGCGTGACAAGCGCGCCACGCGAGCCGGACTCACCTCAGGCGGCGAGCAGCAGATGATTGCCATTGGGCGGGCATTGATGACGCGGCCGGCATTGGTACTGCTCGACGAGCCGTCCATGGGACTCGCGCCTATCATCGTGCAGGAGATCTTCGAGATCATCGATACGTTGCGGCGCATCCAGCAGGTCAGTTTTCTCATCGCCGAGCAAAACGCCAATCTTGCGCTGCACTACGCGGACCACGGCTACATTCTTGAGAACGGCATCGTCGCGGCTTCGGGCAGTTCCGCTGAACTCAGATTGCGCGACGACGTGACAGACTTCTACCTCGGTGCGCGGCGCGACCCTCATGCGGAGCCGCATGATGCGCTGGCGGTTTCTCTGAACGCAAGCGTGGCTTAGAACCCGATACATCAC
This sequence comes from Paraburkholderia sp., assembly GCF_049581445.1. Lineage (GTDB taxonomy): Bacteria > Pseudomonadota > Gammaproteobacteria > Burkholderiales > Burkholderiaceae > Paraburkholderia. The sequence continues at coordinate 32,133 of NZ_JBAURZ010000052.1, forward strand.
ACAAGCGCGGTGGCAAGGGGACACGGCCTAGAACCGGTAGGCCGGATTTTTCGGGTCGAATGTCGAATCGTCGAAGGTTTCCGGAGTGATCGTTTTGAATACGATCTTCTCGAAGAGCCGGCCTTCGTTGTCGTAGGACTCAGCGCTTCGGAACCACGGATGCCGCAGGTCGAGCCCGAGCGTTTCTTTCTTCGCGTAGTACTCGGGCCGGCCGGTCGGCGTTTCGTACGTGAAGGCGACCACGCGCACGCCGTCGATGGTTTTCACCTCGATCTGGCTCAGGCGCGTGATGCCGGTCTGCGCAACCCTTTCGCCTTCCGCGAGGAACCGACTTACGATGAACTCGGTGCCGAGATCGCGCACCTGATGATTCGATTGCGCATGCGCAAGCGCGCCGTTCAGCGACGCCCACATCGGTATCACACTCAGCAGACCGCCCAGGTGGCCATACACTTCGTCGCGGCGTATGGATTCGTCGTAGATTATTTCCTGGCCCGAGTGCGCACCGTCGGGCAGCCATTTCGCGTAGATCCGCAGTGGCTGGCGCGTAAGCCGCACCAGCATTTGATCGGGGCGTCTGGGCCATATCCCGCGGATGCGCTCCTGACGCACCATCGTAAACTCGTACGACGGATATCCGTTCGGCCCTTCCTTGATATAGCGCGGCACAGTAAGCGGATCGAATGACTGGAACAGCGCAAGCAGTTGTGCGTCGTCGAGTCTTTCGAGCGCGCCGCTCTGCGCCGCGGCGCGCAGCCAGCGCACCTGTTGATCGACCGGCAGCTCGCCAACCTGCGCCGGCGAAACATCGGACCCTGTCGCTGCGGTCGCTGTTTCCTCGGCGACTGCGCAGCACGCGATCCAGGGCGACGCGCAGCCGGCAGCCATCAACCAGACGACGCTTGTGACGATGATGCGTAGGTTCATCGGTAGCCCGGACGTAAGGGGGTAAGTCGCGCATAGGTAGTCATGCGCTAACGGTGCCCCCCGCCGCCGCCGCCGTGAAACCCGCCGGCTCCAACGAAGGCGTCCCCTCCGTGAAAACCGCCTCCTCCATGAAAACCGCCATGCGGACCGAAGTGTGTATGGTCCATATGATGGAAATGATGGAAGCGATCGACGAAGACGAACCCGCCGAAGCCAAACCCCACCGGCCCATAAAACCACGGATCGTCATATGAATAGTACGCATAGGGTGGTGGCGGATAATCATATTCCAAATCCACGCCCGCGGTCTGCTGCTGGATTTGCCACGTGCCGTCGGGCCGTTTGCACGCAAGGCCCGATATGTTCTGCTGGACACCATCGATATCCGCCGTGCCGTTGACCATACGACACGTGGGTGCCACCGCCGATGGGGTCATCGTGTCGTTCAGCGGTCCAGCCGGGGCAGGCTGCGACACCGTCGGCGTCGTGCACGCGACACAACTGCAAAGCACAATACCAAGTCCAATAAAGTTGCGCATGATTGCGTCCTGCTCGACGGTCCGGTGACACGACGCGGAACGTCGCGTCAATACCGTGAAGACCCCATCGGTTCGCCTCGCAGATCGCGTTGCCGGAGTGTGTGACTTCGCATAGGAAGAAGTTGTGCACGACGGCGCGGACCTGCTAGAGGTATAACGCGATTCCGGCTTGCACTATTCCGCTCGCTGCGGGACGGGACTGTTACGCCGTGTTTCAAGGCAACCGGGAATACCCAGGGAAATGCCAGGGCTGAGCGCGCAAGCGTAGCCCGCGCTTAAACAAGAGAGAGGACAAGCTGGTAGGGCCGACCATATGCGAGGCTCCCACCACAATGAGTCGACGTTCCCGATCGCTCACCATCTGGGCGATAGTTGGCACCCAGTCTCTGTTGCGGCGGTCGATCAAAATATCGAACATTGCTGGCCATCGTCGACGACGTTCCGCCAGCACGGCATCGAAGGGGCCGGTGTTGCCCTGCTTCCACGCGGTCACCATTGAAGACAGCACCGAAACACCGAGATCACCGTTGACGAAATACTCCAGCATCGAGGCCTGTTCAGCGATGGGCGACGATTGCAACGCGTTGGTCTGTGCTTCAACCTTCTCGAGACGCGCGCGATGCTTTGCAGCGTCGGCCGCACGATCCCAAAGAACCCTGTCTATGCCTCGCTCGAACACATAACCGTGCCGCGCTGCCTGGTTAATGTGGAGGATCTGGGCCACCGCGCCGGGCTTGAACCGCAGAAGGTTATCCTCGGGCAGCCCAAGTCGGACCCAGTTTGAACGCGCTTTCGCTAACGTGATATCGGACACACAATCTTTTAGCGTTGTTCCACTCGGAAGCAACAGGGGGGCGGAGTCGGGACGTTCCGAAAGATCTGCTTCGAATACGATCTGGCTGGCGGTTCTGAACACTTCTGCGACAGTGATCGGCAACCGAAGCGGACTGAGGTTGGTGAAATGGACCGAACCCAGAACGTAGGTCTCGGAACCCTCAATCTTCCAGAGCATGCGGACCTCCCTTTTCAAAAAACTGGCAAACGGGCTCACCCCCGTGCCGAAGCATCCCCCTGGATCAACGGCGTTTCATTTTCAGCACGCGCGAAATCTGACCCAGCGTAAAACCACTGTTCTCCACGTACTTTGCGTAGTCAAGCGGCGCAGTAAGCGACTCTTCGGTGACATAGTCGCCCATGAAACGGAACCGGTCCGTTGACGTTCGGACAAAAACAGGGATTGGGTCAGTCTGCCGCGCGAGCGTTCGACCGGCCGCGCGTGAAGCGGCGCCGCCATCACAAACAATAACATCCGGTGCGTAGGGATTGAGATCCTGACGCAATCGCGCGGCGACCACCTTGCCGCCCTTCACCGGCAGGAATGCCTGTTTGCATCCCCCCGTTACCCTATGAATATCTTCCCGAGAATACTCTTTTCCGATTTCAAACATGGTTCCGCTCCGAAGTATGACGCATGGCTGAAGGCCGGTAGCGTCAAGCGGAGCGATGATATCTACCTGTATCTAAATCCCTTGTAAAGAGTCTGGGTTGTTTAGTAAATAAGGTGGGGGTTTAATCCAGGACCCATCGTACAGATCAGAACGATTCCGCAACCATCTCTTCGCTCTTGCGCCAAAGCGCGGCAGCATTTGCAGCGTCGAGCGCGTAACCTCTAACGCCCTCACTGACGGGCGTAATGACAACGTCGTCGGCAACAACTTCGCTCACGTGACAGTTTTCGCAATATCTGCCTCCAACGTCTTCAACTGGCGCCACCAGCGCGGCCCATACCGAAGTCGCCGCCCCCTGCGGAATGGTCTTGAACTGGAACGGCCCTTTCCCCTCCGATGCAAGCTGACTGTTGATTCGTTCCAGAAGCGCGGTCATCTGACTGTCGTCCATGTGGCGGCCCAGTTCTGTGTGGATCCCTCCGGGATGAACGGCAGTTGCGCGGACGCCGCGCGCCTGATGCCGCTGATCGAAAGCGACCGCAAAGAGGATGTTGGCCGTCTTGGAGCGTCCGTATGCAACGAACGGATCGTATGGCGTGCGCTCAAAGCCGGGGTCGCCGAGATCCACATTTGCGAAACGGTGCCCCGACGACGCCAGTGCGACCACTCGACCGCCAGACGCGATCAGCGATGCCAGACGATTCACGAGCACGAAGTGCCCTAGATGATTGGTGCCGAACTGCGTCTCGAATCCGTCTGCTGTCTTGCCAAAAGGCGTCGCCATCACGCCCGCATTCGCAATGATGACGTCAAGGGATTTGCCTTCCTCCTGCAGCTTGTCGGCGCAAGCCCGGACGCTCGCGAGGCTCGCGAGATCGAGCGCAACCAGCTCGATGCTGCCGCCTGCCGCAGCGGTGTCGCGCCGCGCGTCGGCAATCGCATGCTGCGCCTTCTCCAGGTCCCTCGCCGCGCCGATAACGTTCGCCCCGCGCGCAGCGAGCGCCCGCGCAGTTTCCACGCCGAGGCCCGCCGAAACACCCGTTACAAGAATTCGTTTGCCGTGAAGATCGACGCCCGAGAGCACGTCGTCCGTCGTCGAAGTCGCACCAAATTTGCCAGCCATTTCGCCTCTCCATCACAATAGCGTTGACGCCATTCCCTGTTCGGGATAAAACGGAGCCACCCTCCGCTTTTACAATATACTAAACGGAGTTACCCTCCGCTTGCAAGCATTCAGGGTGCAAATGAACCACTCAACACCAAAAGAACGGAAACCCAGGGCCGACGCGCTCCGTAATCGCGAGCGCATTCTCGAAGAAGCGAAAACGGCGTTCACGCGCGCGGGAGGCGACATTAGTCTCGAGGACGTCGCGCGCCAGGCGGGGGTGGGCGCCGGCACGCTATACCGCCACTTCCCGACGCGGGATGCGTTGCTGGAGAGCGTTTACCGCGCCGAGGTGCAGAAGCTCGCAGAGGAAGCGCGGAAGCTGGCGGATTCGCTGCCCCCGCCTGATGCGCTGCGAGCGTGGATGATGCTCTTCGTCGACTACATTGCTACGAAGAAGATCATCGCGCCTGCCTTGAATTCAATTATCGGAGGGCCGACGAAGTTGTTCGAGTCATCCGGCGCCCAGATCACGGACGCAATCCAATCGCTGGTTACGCGCGCAATCGAAAGTGGCGACATCCGCGCCGATCTCGACCCGCTGGATCTTCTTCGCGCACTCGTGGGCGTTTCGAACGTCGCGTCTGCACCAGACTGGCAGCAAAGTGCAAAAAGACTGGTGGATATACTTCTGCTCGGGTCCCGGCCAACTGAATAGATTTCATAACCGAGGCGGGTAGCCTTAACCATGCGACATGCCGTCACCCGAGCCTTTTACGAGTCACGCGCTTTCATAACGACCACGAGATTTGACAGCGGCCTTCGAACCCGCGAAAACCTCATTCCTTCGACGCTGGTTTGACAAGGCCTTCCAACTGATAAAGCCCGATCTTGCGATAGAGCGTGCTTCGCGAGACGCCGAGTGCACGAGCGGCCTGCGCAAGGTTGCCGTGCGCGTTGTGTACGGCGCGCGAAATGGCTAAACGCTCCGCTTCCTCAAGACTGGTGCCGTCGTCGCGAGGCACCGGCATCCCGCCAGACATTGCAGCTTCGTCGAGCAACTCAGAAGGCAATTCGTTGAACGACACAACGGAAGCGCGAGACGTCAAAAGCATATTCTCAATGACATTGCGCATTTCCCGTACATTGCCCGGCCACGAATAAGCACGGAGCACCGCCATGATCTCGGTGCTCAATTGGCGTTCAGGGACTCCGTGCCGCAAGGCGAGCTTCCTGTTGAAGTGCTCGACGAGCAGATCGATATCAATGTCCCGCTCACGCAGTGGGGGAATGCGTATGCGCGTCACACTGATCCGGTAATACAGGTCGCGGCGGAAGTGACCTGACTCGACTTCCTCTCGCAGATTCCGGTTGGTCATCGCGAGCAGGCGCACATCGACGCGCCTTGGTTGCGTATCTCCAAGACGGTAGATGATGCCTTCTTCCAGCACGCGCAACAGCACCGGTTGCAGTTCGAGCGGCATCTCGCCGATCTCGTCGAGGCAAAGCGTTCCACCGTGAGCTAGCTCGAAGCGGCCGGCTCGCCCTTCTGTTGTCGCGCCGGTAAAAGCGCCGCGCACGTGACCGAATAACTCGCTGGCAATCAGTTCTTTCGACGCAGCCCCACAGTTGTACGCGACGAACGGGCCACCTCCTCGCTCTTCGCCATGAATAGCGCGCGCGAACAGTTCCTTGCCGACCCCTGTTTCACCCTCGATTAGCACCGGCACGCGCTTGCTGGCGAGTTGCCGCCCGCGATTGACGGCGGCCTGCATTGCCTCACTTTGTCCCTGGATCTGCGCGAAGCAGTTGCGTTGCGGATCAGCCTCGCTACTGCACTCCGCCAACCGTACATTGACGGACCGCGTTCGTGCGGGAACGACCAGCATGGCCCCAATCGTGTTGCCGTCGACGACGACGGGATTGAACCATTCGGCGCTCAACCCCGCGGGCAAATGCTGCACCCAGTCCTCCACCGCAGAAGTTTCATTCATCCCCGGGAAACGCTCGCCGATGCCCACCGGCAACGCGAGTCTGCCGGTGGTGTGCACGAGCCGTCCACTGCGGTCTATCGCAACCATGCCAGTTGCATCCGACGACGACAAGCGTTGCAGGCAGAAGGTCAATAAACGCATGTGCTCGCGAGCGGCCTGTTCGGCGAGCACCATTTCAATCTGGCGCGCAGCAGTCACGGCCAAGGTGAGGTTGTTGATCTGGTACGTTGAAGGTGGTCCGGAAATATCGAGTACACCCAAAACCTTACCGGTGCCGGGTTCGCAAATCGGCGCCGCGGCGCAACTCCACGCCTTGATGCCTTCACAGAAGTGCTCCGAAGCGTGGATATAGGTCGGCTCACGGGTTGCCAGCGCGGTGCCGATACCATTAGTGCCCGCCCTGCCCTCGCCCCAGTCGCCGCCAAGTGTCAAATGGATTTTTTCGCCCGCCGCCTGCGTGCGCAAATCGCCGGCCGCTTTCAGGATCACGCCGTCCTGGTTCGTGAGCAGCAGAACTGAATGCGAATCAGCGAAAAGGTCGGCCGTGACAGTGAACAGGCGGTCGGCCGCTGCCAGCAGGTCGCGATGGCGCCAGCACAGCGCCGCAACCTCGTCGCCGTGCACCGCGATCGGTGCCGAGACCGCAGTCGGACTGACGCCGGACTGCAAGCTGCGTTGCCATGAGTCGATGAGCGCCGGTGGAGCAGAAGTAGACGGCTCGCCCGCCAGAAAGCGCTCCCACGCGAGCATCGTGCCCCGATCGGAATGACGGAGATTGGCGCGCTGCGCGTTGGCTACGATGCTCCGCATCGCAGCCTGATCACCTAGACCCAACATGCTGCCAATCTGATGTCTCCTCGCCACAACTTTCCTCCGGGGCGATGGGTCAACGCGAAGCCGGGCTCTGCGGCCGGCTTCGTCTTGACTACCTAGAATGTCATGGCTGAGCGTATCGTGTGGACTTCTATTTTTCAAACCCAGCAGCTAACGCGCGCCCAGTATATGCCTGGATCTTCAACAAGTCTTTTGGGGGAAACACGGCCAGCGCATTGGATCGCGCCCCTTTGTTAAAAACCGCGAGCGCGTCCAGCGTTGCGACGATCGTCACCCACGCGCGATTCGTGTACCTGTCCACCACTTCTTCGCAACTCGTGAATCACAGCAACGCGCAACCGTGCCTGGCACCCGCCCAAAAACGCAAAGGCAGCGGCCGAGATACACAGGTATGGCGATCACACCATTGCTTTAGCGATCACGCCGGCGACGCCGCGCAAAAACGGGGCAATCGTTGCACTCACATCGTTCATCAAAACACACGTCCCACACAGCGTGATGCTCCAGCCCAACGTGAACCGGAGCAGGCGAATCGAACGCATCGCGCCAAGATACTGGGCAGTCGTCGCGATTGCGCTGAAGTGGCGGGCCGTTCCTGTTGCCATGGTTTGTCTCCTTCTACCGGTGGCCACCCGGTTCGTACCGGCAGCGGCCTTGCTGTGCCGGTCCCCGATACGGAGACCGGCAGCGGTGTCATCCTCATGCGCCTACTGACGCCCGAGCAGTTCGGCGCCTGCGCCTAGCGCCGGTCCGGCGGTTGGATCGATCGTCTCCGGCTTCTTGGCAATCAACGTCTGGGTGGTGAGAATCAACCCGGCTACCGATGCCGCATTGCGCACCGCGCTATAGCTGACCTTGACCGGATCGATGATGCCGGCGTCGACAAGATTAACGAAAGCGCCACTACGTGCGTCGAGACCCATACCGGGTTTTGCCCGCACCGCTTCGTTTACGATGGCCGCGCCGTCGAGGCCGCAATTCGTCGCGATGTGAAACAGCGGTTTCGCCAACGCGCGCTGCAAAAGCCGTGCACCTTGCTGCACGCTACCTTGACTACGAGCAATGACGCCCTCCAGTTCGGACGAGACCCGCAACAAGGCCATACCACCACCAGGCACGACGCCTTCGGCAATCGCCGCGCGCGCCGCGTGAATCGCGTCGTCAATCAGGTGCAGCCGACGCTTCTGTTCGACCGGGGTCGCGCCACCCGCAAGAATCAGCGCGGTGCCGCCCGACAGTTTGGCAAGGCGGACCTGATACTTGTCGCGCTCAACGTTCTCCGGCGCCATCTCATACTGACGCGCCACCTGCTGACGGCGCGCGGCAACCGCAGCCGGATCGCCGCCGCCGGCTGTGATGATGGTCTGATTCGACGAGATGCGCACCTGCCGCGCGCTACCGAGGTCGCGCAATTCAGTGGTTTCCAGCTTCCCGCCCAGATCACGGGCAACGACCTTGCCGCCTGTGACGATTGCGATGTCCTCGAGCATCGCCTTGCGCCAGTGTCCGTACTCCGGTGGATGAATCGCCGCCACCGGCATGCCGCCGTTGTCGCGCCATGCGAGCAACGTCATCACGCAGGCCGGCGCCACCTCTTCAGCAATAATCAGCAGCGGGCGTTTGCTCTGCGTCGCGAGCGCCTGCAGCGCCGCGACTTCTTCCTGCGATTGCAGCCGCTGGTCGGTCATCAGAATGAGCGGGTTGTCCAGCACCACCTGCATTCTCTCGATGTCCGTCACCATGTGGTGCGACAGGTAGCCACGATCGAACGCCATGCCGTCTACCACTTCCAGACGGGTTTCGACCGTGGTGCCGTATTCCACATCGACAATCCCGTCGGCGCCCACCCGCTCCAATGCTTCGGCTACTAACTTCCCGGTGAATTCATCGTTGGCCGCCACCACCGCCACGGCGCGCACTTCGTCACCGCTGCGCAGGGGCGTCGCAGCGCGCTTGAGCGCTTCGATTGCCTCGTTGACGGCCAGTTCCAGACCTTGCACCAGCTCGACAGGATTGGCGCCTTGCGCGAGGCAGGCGAGGCCGTCCTGAACCAGTGCATCGGCTAGAACGGTCGCAGTGGTCGTGCCGTCGCCCGCGACCTGGTTGGTCTGTTTGGATACTTCACGCACGACTTGCGCGCCGATATTCTCAAACGGATCTTCAAGTTCGATCTCATTGGCAATGCTGACACCGTCGCGCGAGATGATCGGCGTGCCGATTGGCCGGTCGATGATTGCGTTCATTCCGCGCGGGCCGAGCGTGCCTCGCACTGCCTTGGCCAGCTTCGCAACGCCTCGACCTAGCGCCATGCGCGCCTCGTCGTCATGCAGCATGATATTCGGCATGATTCTGCTCCTCCTGATCCGGTTAGTTCGGATGACTGTTTTTTACTCTGCTGCTCCGGACGCCTCTCGTGCTGGCGCAAACGTACCTGCGGGCTTCGAACTGCCAGTGCGGATGAAATGCACCGGTTTGATCTCGACCTCTGACGCTGGGGTGCAGCTTTCGCCATAGCGGGCAGCCAGAAGACCGCGGCATAGCGCGCCGTTGAATTCCGCATTGACGCCGACCCTTCGCAATCCACGCAGGTAGGCACCCAGTTCGTCGGGATTCAGCGGTGCACCTTCCGTGTCGATAAAAGCCGGTTCGTCGTCCTGCTCTGCTTCGTCAGTACAGCGCCCCACTACAAAACGTCGCTCGCGATAGCGCAATACCAGGCGCTGGGTTTTCCCATCGTCTGTGCTCGCGCTTGCAAACGCCGAAAGCTGTGCCATGCTTAAGCGCACCAGCGTCGCTGGATCGTTGCCTTCTGCCACGAGCCAGCTTAAAAGCGCCTCCTGCCGCCGCTGAAAAGCCTTCACGAGAAAAATGCGCCGCACGTCCTCCACTTCGCCATTGGCTTCGCTGCCAAAGGTCTGCTGGAAAGATAGTCCAGCGGCTACACCCCGATTGATCTCGGTGGCATACATATGCTCGTCAAGTGTGATCGTGATGTTCGTCACCCACGGCAGGCCTGCTATCGCCTGTCGCATGTCGTCCGCCATCAGATAGGCGAAGTTGGCCGCACACCAGTAGGTCGGCAAGCGGAAGCCGATCGATACGCAGCCGCCATCGACCTCCACCGTGGTGACGAAACCCAGCTCCGTCACCGACTCGTCGAGTTCCGGGTCAGCGACCGCTTCGAGCCGGGACCAGACTTCGGCGACCCGGCTGGAAGCGTCCTTCGACACGATGCCGGCCGGTGTCTGCACTACGCGTGCGGCGATCATGCGCCAACCGCTGCCGGTTGCCGGACGTCCTCCAGCAGCGCCTTTTGCGCCTCGACGTCGATGCCATACAGGCGCGCCGCATTGAGCCCAAGGATCTTCTTCTTGGCCGTTAGCGACAACTGCACGCCGGTTTCCTTGGCTACCGACTCCGGCAATTCGAAGGCCATGAACTTCTCGATCAGCCATTTCGGCGACCAGATGCCGTAGTCGCTGCCGTATAGGATCTTGTCCTCGCCGATCCAGAACAGCAGCTCCGAGATCACATGCGCGAAGTACTCAGGCCGGGTATGGATGAACGGCAGCACCACCGCGAGCCCACCGTAGACGTTCGTCTCCTGGGTCGCGATCCAGCAGAAATCGTCAAGCCGTGGCAAGCCACAGTGCTCGACGATGAAATTCAGGTTTTGAAAGCTGGTCGCAGCATCGTCAACGTCCGCCACGTCGAACGCGTCGCGATTCAGCGGCAGAATCGTCGGTCCCTTGTGGACGTGGATGTTCTTGATACCCAGCTTCTCACAGCGCTCAAAATAACGTTGCACGCTGGGGTCCGACAGCTTGTAGCCCTTGCTGTCGCCGCGCCATTCCGCCGTGTAGAGCTTGACGCCCTGAATCTTGTAGAGCGACGCAAGTTCCTCAAGACGATCGAGTCCTGCTTCGCCATCTCGCGGATCGAATGCGCCATTGACGATAAAGCGGTTCGGATACTTTTGCTTCAGCACGTAGTTGGATTCCGTCGTGTTGAAGCCGTTCTTGTAGAAGTCCGTCAGATAGGTCGGCTGACAGATCGCCATGTCGTCGTAACCCGTGACGAACAGGTCGTTGTACATCGCTTCTTCGCCGTATTTGTCGAACTTCTCCTTGGGCCACAAATACTCCTTGGGGCTCAGGTTCGAGTGATAGGCGTAGAAGCAGTCAATGAATTGCTGGCCGTGCACGTTTTTAAGGTTGGCCTTGCTGGCGTCCCATAGATGAACATGCCCGTCGATGATGAAGATTTCCTCACCGTCCGTGGTTCGATACATGGCATTCGTCTCCTTGGTTGCACGAGCGGCCCGTCGCCCTTGAGGGCAACCGGCCGCCTGGTTAGCTGGCGGGGTGTTCGCTCACTCGTAAGCCATCGCATCGTCCATATTGCCGAACAGCACGACCGTCTCGTCGTCGATCATCACCATCCGCCCGTAGTGGGTCGAGGTAGAAATTTCGAACAGATGCGGCGTCATCTCGCGACCGAGCACTTCGCTGATCTCGCCCATCCTGAACTCGATCTTGCCCTGCCCATCGATACGGATCATCGCGGGTAGATAGGTCACCGTGATGCCGGGCTTGGCGGACATCAGTTCCGCAATCGCCCGCGCCTCGACGCTGTCGTTCATCGTCACGCCACATTGATGCGAGATGGTCTGTTCGAAGCGGACGTCCTTCATCGACTTGAAAATATTGTCGGTATGCACTGACATTGCGTACTCCTCTTCGCGGTTGGTTCGAATAGGTCGAGAAGCGCTCAAGCGCGGATCGACGACGGAAAGTGAACGCCGATTTCTCTGGCAATCATCTCCGCCCGCTCTATCGCGCTGTTCAGACAGTCGTTGAACTGGGCCGTCTTCACGTGCGGAATCGACCAGATCGGCTGCAGTTGCTTTGCTGCCGCTGACGCCAGCGCACCGTGTGTTTCCAGCCAGGTGCCAAACAGCTTGCGGTTGGCTTCGCCGTGCAGCGGGTCGTTAGCCAGCATATGGAACAGTTCGACAGCATTGGCCAGATTGCGCTCATAGTCGCCTTCCGCTGCGGACACGACAGTCGGCGTCAGAAAATCGTTTTGCGCGGCAGCGACCTGCATGATGAATCCGCTGCGGAACAGATCCGCTACGAGCGGTTCGAATACCACGTTCACGGCGAAGTACTTCTCCAGAAAATCGGTGGCGCCGCCGATCGTTTCCACTGCCCGGCGCGTGTCCTGCCAGATGGGGTCGTTGAGCCAGTGCTGCTTGCCGGCATCGAGATCGAGATTGGGCAGGTCCAGCGCGATCTCGCCCAGGTAAAGCGTCAGGTCCTGCGCAAAGCGCAGCTTGTACGACGCGTTCGTGAGGATGGCGCTATTGATCATCTGCGTGTAGCCGTAGCGCTGCGCATGCATGGTGGCGGTGCCCAAACCGAACTCCGCATGCTTGTATGCGCCCAGATGCTGTTCCAGTACCTTGATCCAGGTTTTGTCGAAACGCTTGACTGCCCCCGAGCGCCGCGCGTTCTGGATCGCGCCGGTAATCATGCCAACGATGGTCGACTGACGTTGGTAATGGGTGCGCTCCCACTCTTCGTCGACAGCGCGAAACCGATGCCAGTCCGAGCATTTGGCCGCCGTCCAGGTTTCCGAATACGTCGGTGTGCCGTCAGCGAATGCAAGAATCCAGTCTTGCAGCAGATAGCGTTTCGGGTCCGGCTGCACATCAACGGTCATGTCTTCGTAGTGGCTCGCCTTGCGTCCCTTCGGCTCGAAGTAGTTGTACTTGCGGCTGTCCCAGCCGGCAAACTGGGCCGCGCCGGCCGCGCCCGACTTCACTGGCGACTGCTCTGCCAACGTACTCATGTTAGTCCTCCTTCGTGTTTCGGTTATGGGCACTTCGAATAGGCGTTTTGCCAGATTCGGTCAGCGAACCGCCTGCGTAAACTTGTCGAAATAAAGCCGCTCAGGCGCGACGCCCGCCATCTGAAGCACCGGCATCACCGCCTCGATCATCGGGGTGGGACCGCATGTGTAAGCATCGATCTCGCCAGCGAGCGCTTCTGCGCGCAAGGCGCGGCCGAGCACTTCGTGGATGAAGCCCGTCTCGCCCGTCCAGCTGTCGTCCGGTTCGGCATTCGAGAGGGCCGGAATAAAGCGGAAATCAGGCAGTTTTTCCTCCAGCTCCGCGAATTCGTCGAGATAGAACAGATCGCGTCGGCTACGCGCGCCGTAGAAGAAGCGGATCGGGCGCTCTTCGCCGCTTTGGACGTGATCATTGAGGATCGACCACAGCGGCGACATCCCTGACCCTCCGCCCACGAGCACCATCGGTCCAGGCTGATCCTCGCGCCGAAAACAGGTACCGTACGGCCCTTTCGCGATCAGCCTGTCGCCTGGATTCAGTCCACCATCCAGTTGCGATGAAAACGCGCCATTGGGATACTTCTTGATAATGAATTTCAGCGTCGATTCGCCATCGGGCGTGTTCGCCATCGAGAACGACCGCGTGATGCCAACTCCCGGAATCGTCAGGTCAACGTATTGCCCGGCCCAAAAGCGCAGCGGCCTCGACAACCTCACTTCAAGCAGCCTGATATCGTGCGTGAGCGCGGTGATCTTCGTGAGCGTCGCGTCATACTCGCTCACGGCGATCGAACGACGCATCAGGTCTTCGTCATAATTCAGCAGTTCTACAGTCAGATCACTGTAGGCGAGCGTGCGGCACAACAGGATATGGCCGGATTCGCGCTCGTAGTCGGGCAACGCGAAGGTCGAATACTTTTTTAGTTCGACATCGCCCTCGACCAGCAGCGACTTGCAACTGCTGCACTGCCCCTCCTTGCACCCGTGCATCACCGCAATGCCTTGGCGAAACGCGGCATCCAGCACGGTCTCTCCTTCCGCCACCGACATCTGCACACCGACCGGCTCGAAGTAAACGGTATGGAATACTTTGTCGTCGCCTGTGTCCGCCATCTCGCGCCTCGTCTCTTGCGTGTCGCTCATTGTGTGCTCCTGATCCGTCCGGCGGCGATAGGGCTGCCGCCGGACGGATGGCTTCGTCAATTCACCGGATTGATCTTGAAGCCGGCGCGATACTCGGCAATGTGTTTCTCGCGCTGCTCCGGTGTCATGCCGCGCAAGAGGACGATCGGGCTCTGGATTGTGTGACCACGCACATGGTCGAGCGTCCACATCTGCCTGTCGTCAAAACGTAGATGCGGTTGCGGCACGAGCGTCTTACCGTCGCTGCGCACAAAGCCGAGATCCTTGATGCAATCGGCCAGATCCCAGCCGTGGTAGCACTCTTCCCATTGGCGGCGCCCGCTGAAGCGGCCCATTGCCGGAGTCGGTCTGCCTTCGTATTCCGGCGCGAATGCCACCTTATGGGTCCAGCGGCACAGTTCCGAACAATACGTATAGAGTTCGCCGTCAACCTCGTCGACCACGAAGTCTTCCCGAATCAGACAGGGCACGAGACAGCTCCAGCAACGGTGTGGATACACGTAACCGTTTTCCTGGTCGAACAGCATGTTGGTTTCGCCCGGCACGCTTTTCTTCGCGTACCACTTCCAGAAGTCGCCGAATTCGGCGTACCAGCCGGGGTACTTGTGTTCGAACCATTCGAAGTCTTTCTCGGTCTGCGCTTCGATGCGCCAGAAGTTGACCGGCCAGCCCACCGAGAAGAACTGCGCAACCTTGTGGACATAGTTTTGCTTGACGATGCGGTCCCAGGCGGCACCGACATCATCGTGGTGAATCTTGATGCCGTACTTCTCCAGCGGCAGCATGTAGGTGCGGTAGTAGTCCTCGTAGATCCACCGGTGCCACAACTCTGCGTACGACTCCTTGTTCTTGTCGCGGTCCGTGGTGCCGTATTCGATGAAGGTGCCGATCGCCGCGTCGACGATTGCGTGGTTCTGCCAGAACGCATAGCGCAGATCGCGCTCGAGCAGCAAATGGTTGTCCGGATCGTTGATGATCGACATCACCAGCGAGTGACCATTGCCGATATGGCGGCTTTCATCCGACTGCACAGAAAGGAACACAGTCGGCAACGCATAGTCGCCGTTACGGGCGGCTTCTGATGGCATCGCGACAAACAGCGTGTTCGTGAACGCCGTTTCGGCCACCACCTGCAGAAACACGTTAGCTGCAGTAACCGCATCGCCGGTGAGGAACCCCTCGGCGAACTGACGGCCGATCGTGGTGGCGTAGCACTTGCCAAACGCGGCTTCAGTAATATCGAACCCGGCCGGATCGATATAGTTTTCCATGTACCACTTTTTCAGATTCATCTGGATCGTGGAGTGTCGGAACTCGTCGACCATCTGCATCGTGAAGCCGGTGCGTAGCTCTTCACCCGGTGCGAGCCGACCTAGCATCGCCATTGAACGTGCCGCCGAAATTTCGGGGAACGGAATGATCGCGAGGAACAGCTTCATCCATTCGACCCAGCGGGGCTGGACGTTGCGGAACATGTCGCCGCGCAATGCCGCGTCGAGCGCGCCGTAGACGCGGTTGTCCTTTTCCTCCTGCATCGGGAAATAAGAGCGCAGCACCTGTTTCATCGGGTCACGTGGCGCCTTGCTGATCTTGTAGTCCGTCGGGAAGGTCATGGCCTCCTGGACGTAACTCGGAGTCCAGCCGAGATCGGCGACGCGGCGTGCCGCCTCCCCAATACTGATCCCACGCTGGGACGTGATCTTGTTGAGCGTTAATCCATCAGACATTGAGCTCTCCTAGTTCCATTTCGATAACTGTCGCAATGCGACGCTTCGGGCAGGGCCGGCTGGCGCCAGGACCAGAGTCAACAACACGGGCGGGCCGTCTCGTTAGCAAGCGAAGAGTTCGGCAGAGGGAACGGAAGGACAGGCCTGCTGGTCCGGTCTTCATGATCGTGTCTCCTGCTGTTTTCGTTTTGCGTTCGGGACGTCAACGCTTTCGGATTGACCTGCACTACTAGAGCGATAAGCGTGCCAGAAGGGGTTATTTGTTGATCCTCAAGCCTGGCAACCCGCACAGGCATGGGTTAAAAACTCCCGCAGTCCGCCATGTTGTGTTCTGCGACAACTCCGCTTCACGAAGCTGTCCGATATTGGGACGTTTGGATCGGACGGCGCGTTCTGGATCGACCTTCTATTTTCTTTCGGATGCCTTATTTTCTGTCACGGACAATGGGGTAAACCATGTCGTGCATCTACGTCGCAACACTGCCATGGCTTTCACCTGCGATAGTCATGCTTTGGGCGGAATCGTCGGGCCCTTTTCCTTCAGAAACAAAACGTGCCGTCAAAATCAGCGCGCCCAGCGCGAAGTCCTTGCCGTAGGCTTCGATCATCTCGTCTGCCACGGCGCCAAGGCGCTCGAAGAACTGCTCTTTCGGGGGGTGTCCGTTATTCATGGTTGTCTCCGTGTTGATATGTGATGGAAGCAGGACCCATCTATCTGCGGCTTCCGAAGCGGAACAGCTCGTCCGGCAGAAACACTAGCGCCAGCTCGCCCGCCTCGGTTCCAACAGCAAGCGCCCCACCGTCTGGCGACCAGGCCATCGCGCTTACTGCGCTATTGCCGGAACCCTTGATGAACAATATGTCGCTACTGCCTGGCTGACACAGCAAGACCGCACCGCTGTGATAACCCACTGCAATCAGCGGATGAGACGGATGGCAGGCCACCTTGCTTACCGGCGCCTTGCCCGCGACACCGCATTCGTGCGGCTCGTCGTCGGCGCCGGGCGGATCGAAGCGCCAGCACACTGCGCGCATGCCGCCGCTGGTGGCGAGAAAGCGGCCGTCTGCCGAAAACGATAACGAGCGGGGCTGCCCGGGATAGCCGCCCATCTCGATGTCTGCGCCGTCGGGCAGCCGCCAGCCATGCAGCGCGTTCTCCTCCATGCCGCTGACGAGGTAGCGGCCGTCAGGGCTCCACACCACGTTTCGGTGATAGCCCGGCCATGCAAGCAGACGCTCGCGGAGCGAGTCGGCCGCCCAAAGCGTGACACCGCCATGATGCGAGATTGCCAGTTGTGTACCAGCCGGGTCGACGGCCAGCGATGTTGCCGATCCCGGTAGCATCAGGCAGGCGGGTTTGTCGCCAAGCCAATGAACCCGGCGGCCGCATGCATACGCGCGGCCACCCGTTGGGCTGGCGGCCACGCGGTCGATCCATGCGCCGTCCTCATGCACGATGAGTTCGCTCGTGCCATCGAGGCGCAGATGGACGAGACGGCCATCGTCACCGGCGCTGAGGAATCCGCCAGCAGGATCGGCAGCAAGGGCCAGACACGTGCCCTCATGAGCGCTGTAGCGCGCGAGCGGCGCCGGTGGCGCCAGTGCCTGCACGAACTCGACGCCGCCGCTCGCGCGTGGCTTGAGTCGGGGGC
>NZ_JBAURZ010000053.1:0-11106 GCF_049581445.1 Paraburkholderia sp.
TAAATGCCGAGCGGGCCGCCCGGCGTGTGCGAGCCGCCGCTGTCGGCGACGTAGAGCCGACGCTCGTCCGCCGAGAACGCGAGGCCGTTGGGCCGCATGTATTCGCGCGAAGCGATCGTCACGGCACGCGTCACCGGATCGATACGGAAGACGTTGCACGAACCTAGCGACGACTCCGCACGGCCGCCTTCGTAGTCGGTCATGATTCCGTAGTCGGGGTCGCTGAACCAGACCGATCCATCGCGCGCGACCACCACGTCGTTCGGCGAATTCAGCGGCAGGCCGTCGTAGGCATCCGCGAGCACGGTCAAGCGGCCATCGGGCTCAGTGCGCGTGACGCGGCGCGTCGCGTGCTCGCAGGTCACAAGGCGGCCTTCGCGGTCGCGCGTGTTGCCGTTCGCGTGATTCGACGCCGCGCGGAACACCGACACGTGACCGTCCTCGGTCCAGCGATACATCGTGTCCGCGGCAACATCGCTCCACAGCAGCATCCGCATGTCGCCGAACCAGACCGGACCTTCGGCCCAGCGCATGCCTGTCGCGATTCGCTCGACCGCATAGACGTTGCTCAGGAGGCAGTCGCGCGCCCTGGGGTCGACCATCTCGATCGAGCTGTCGCTCATGCCGCCTTCCGCGCTGCAGCACGCGCCGCGATACGCTCGCGAAAGCGCGCGGTGCCAGCATCAATGTGATCGACGAGGGCGTCGATTGCCCAGAAACGCTCGCGGATGTCGCCCTCGATCACGCGGGTGTGATCCGATTCGAAAATGCCGAGCCGTTGCTGATATTGCTTGGCTAGCTTGGGATAGCCCATTGGCTCGGCCATCGCGGCGAGCGCGAGGAATATCGCGAGTTCGTCCGCGAGATCCTGATCCTCGTCGCCGTGTTGCAGAAGCCACTTGTAGAGATCGGGATGAAAGTTGTTGAAGACGCCGCAGAAGCCGCGCGAGCCAGCCTTCATCGCGGCATATGCAATCGCGGCGTTGGCGTTGACGATGCGCAGCGGCGTGCCTTTCACCAGTTCGACGCGGTGCGCGACGGTCGCAAGATCGCACGACACGTCCTTCAGCACGACGAAGCGGCCCGTGTTCGCGCAATAGAGCAGTTCCTCGTCGGATAGCAAACGACGATACGGCGCAGGACATTCGTAAAGGCCGAGCGGCAAATCTTTCGGCAGCCGCGCGAGCAGACGGTCGAGATCGTCGAGAAACGTGCGGCCGCCCTTGCGGTGCGGATCGAGCCGGTTGGTGACGAGTACGATGCCGTCGACGCCCGTCGCGCCGACCTCGGACAGCTCGGCGTATTGTTCGTCGGCATCGTCGCTGATGTGCCCCGACGCAATCACCGGCACACGTCCGGCGACTTGCTCGACGACAAAGCGCGACACGTCGACTCGCTCGCGCCGGGTCAGCTTCTGCATCTCGCTCGACTGGCAGACGGCGAAGAGCGTATCCGCTCCATTGTTGATGTACCACTCGATCAGCTTGCCGAGACTCCGATAGTCGATCTCGTTCGCAGCCGTGAAGGGCGTGAGCATGACGGGGATGATGCCGTCGATGGGTAGGGTCGTTCCCAAGACTGGTCCTCTGTCGATGATGGATTCGTGCGCTTGCATTGTCGTGGCGTGCGTCAATGTAATCGCTTACACGCGATGGATTAAAAATCGAGGACCCGTGCTGGCAACCTCGATCATGGCGATTCGCCGCGACTTCGCTCGAAGCTCACAAATAAAATTTAAGGTCTTGCTGTAGGTGCAACGTGTCATCTGAACGGAATCCGGGGAAGCAAACATGCTTTTGCTTCATTAGGAATACATTCCGCTGGGAGACTGATTTAAAATGTTAGCGTTTACATTTTGGTTGATGAGCATGGAGATTACAAGTCCCGTTTCGCCACTCCTCGGGTAAACGACGAGGCGACGGTCAGCCCAGCGACAGCGTCCGGCTCTCCAGTAAGATGACGCCCACGAACGTGCGCCTTGATGTGTACGCCTTCACCCACGACCCTTCCGTATTCGCCGATGAGCCGCTCAGCCCCAGCACAGACGTCGCCCCGATCACGCCGGACTTCCGGCCGCTCGGTTCTTGTGGACGTCGCCAAGCGCGCCGGTGTGTCGACCGCCACCGTTTCGCGGGTCTACAACGATCCCGGCAAGGTGTCGGCGGACGTGCAGGCCCGCGTGCGAGAGGCCGCGCTCGCGTTGAACTGGATTCCGAATGCGGCGGGCCGCGCGCTTGCGTCGACGCGCACGCACATCGCCGGCGCGATCATCCCGACACTCGACGATCAGGTGTTCGCATCCGAGGTGACCGGCATGCAGGCCGTCTTCGCGGAGCAGGGCTACACCGTGTTCCTCGGCTGCTCGAATTACAACTTGCAGCAGGCGTACATTCAGGTGAGCGCGATGCTTACGCGCGGCGTGGAGGCGGTCCTGCTCGTGGGCGAGTCCCAGCCGCCTGGGCTCTTCGAACTCCTTGAGCAGAATCGCGTGCCTTACGTGGTGACTTACGCGTACCGGAAAGACAGCCCGCACTGCTGCGTCGGCTTCGACAACCGTGCCGCATTCCGCAGGCTGACTACACATCTGCTCGATTCAGGCCATCGTGATTTCGCGATCGTCATGCAGTCCCCGGACGGAAACGATCGCGTGCAGGCACGCTTGCTTGGCATTCACGAAACGCTTGCGGAGCAGGGGCTCGCGGTACGGCCTGCGCACGTTCGCATCGGCCCGGCGACGATAGACTTCGGGCGCGCAAGCCTGCGCGAGATCATGGAACAGACTGGACCGCGTCCGACCGCCATCATCTGCGGCAACGATCATCTGGCTACGGGCGTATTGCTGGAAGCGCAGTCGCTGGGCATCGAGGTGCCCGGTGAGTTGTCGGTCACGGGCTTCGACGACATCGCTTTGTCTCATCAGCTCAAGCCGTCGCTCACCACGATGCGGGTGGATACGGCCGAGATCGGGCGACTAGCGGCGCATACGATGTTGCGCATGTTGGCGGGCGAGACGGATATTGGTGGCACTGAGATTGAGCCCGTGCTGTTTGTTCGGGAGTCGAGTGGGGCGCCGCAGGCGCGATGATGGAGCATCGCGTGGAGTTCCGGATGACGATCCCTTTCCATTTGCGACTATTCACTCAATCATGCTTACGCTTCAACGCATTCTTGATCGCATGACTCTCCGCTGCGCTCGCCGATGGCTAGTGGCGAGTCTCCTGACGGGCTTCCTCGCCGGCTGTCATAGCTGAGCCTCTTCGGCGGTTTCCCGTCAAGCATCCGTTCCGGGCGCTCCGGCGCCTTCCCGCAGGTCAACATCGGCTCGACCGACGACTCGATCGAGATCGTCGCGTTCGCGCCGGGTGTCGATCCGGCAAACCTCGATGTCTCGATTGACAAGGGGCTGCTGACCATCAGCGGCGAACGCGGGCCCGCACAGCGGGAAGCCCGAGACGACATGCGTGGTGCGGATACACCATCAGGATTGAGCGCGATGGCCGTGCTGGAGCCCGCCGGCGAGCGAACAATGGCGTGCCTCCTGGCCCGACATTCAGCGACTGTTCTCACGCGACCCGTGGCGCGCAGATGGAATCATGGCGAAGCTACCAGACCTTCACTACTCCGACGGGCTTGGTGTGCGAACGTCGTATTCAGCGGGCCTTCTTTTTGCGCGTCAGACTTGCGCGAAACCTTCCCATCAACCGCGTGCGATAGCCCGCCAGTAACGAAAATTCGCCGAGGCGCCCGCGTAGGGTGAGAAAAATGGTTTGCGTGCTGTGGCGCGTTTCGCGGGTGGCCCATCGCGCCTTGTACGTACTGAAGACGGGGCGGAAATCGAAATCGCGGCCATGCGCCTGCGCCCACCTCATGCAAAACTCATGCATCAGGCTTCCCGGCGAAAAGGAACCGAGCGACTCATCATAGGTCGTGATGAACACCTCGAGCGCATGCGGTGCCACCAGGTTGACCGACGCTGAAACCGGCACACCATCCAGCTTCAGGAAGGTGACAAGCGGAGTGGTCGACAGATCGATGCGATGCGCCAGTTCGATAAAGAAGTCCCTCACCTGATCCGTCATCAGATATTGCGTGTGAAACTGGCGTGACATGGCCCAGCGCCGTTTATTGTCAAAGAGCCAGGTCAGGACCACGGCGGCATCTCCGGGCGTCTTGCACCATCCGAGTTCTGCGAGGCCTTTGGTACCTAGTCGTTTGAGATGGCGGCGCAAATCGGAGAACAGCGCCTTCGGGCGCGTTGCCACAAATTCGTCCCAGCACGAGTAGTCGCGCAGGTTGATCGCATATCCCGGCACGTCGTCGCGCAGTCCGTGCGGCACGATTGGCAGCAGCCATGAATGTGGCCGTGTTTTAAGCGCTTGAAAGAGCAGGCTGGCCAATTTGACAAACCGGACCTGTAGCACGTCAGCGTGAAGTTTGGCTGTCGCGTGAACCAACTCTGTGAAGACCTCGTTGTCTGTTTCATCGCGAACGAGCGGGCCGCCGTATTCCTCGTGGGCGCCGCAACTCAACGCTCTGGCGACCCGGATCAGACCTTGCCGCCGAATCCCGACAGGCCATAATGCGCATAACCCAAGTTCGTCATAGACCCGAATGACCTCGACCGTGCCACCGGCTGTGAACAGGATTGATGCCGCCACTTCGCAATAGGGATAGGTCAGGCAGAATGAGAAGTCGCGAGCAGTGGCGATGAGGCCGTCCCACTCGCAACGCAGGGTCCTGAGTGCGTCCAGACTTATGATCGTCTTCACATCGAGGCGCAATCGGCGTGCTTGGGACACGCTCTCCGCTGTGGCAGGCAATCGGACCGACATATCTTTACCCCGCGTCGCGAGTCACTTAATGCGACGACCCTGGTTCGCTGTGGAGAAACACTATCATTTGCCAAATGGCGATTCCAAGTCACGGCTGCTGAGCGACTTCTCCGTATCTGACTGCCTGTTTTCAGTCTCTTCACACGGTCGTCTTCGAGCGATTCTTGCATCCCGGCACGTCACGCAGCCCGCCGTCGCGCGGGCGAGAAATGGTGTGGATCGTGCGCGGTTCGCCAAACGTTCGAAGTCGTCCGTCGCTGCCGCAACCCGCGACTATTCCACGGCAGATATCAGTTTCTAGCGTCAGTCGACGCAATCCAATCAATCGCCTTGCATGCGCATGCATATGCATCGTTCAACGCATCTTCAGGCCGACTCTGAGGCATGTCCCCGGTTGAAGGTGATCCGATGTCGACCCGGGCATACGCACCCGCCCGCTGCAGGACGATTCGCCGGATAGAGAAAAGGCCGTCGCCTGTGGGAGCGACCAGTGCATGGACAGCGTATCCCATGTAGACCCAAAGTCTTTCAAGCATCGTTATACTCCGTGGCTCGATGGGCGGGACGATCACACGGATGCGTGTCTGTTTCTGTACGGGAACGCACGGTCAACTTTGCGTCGGGATCATCGTCATTTTGGCGTTTGCGAGGGCAAGATTTCCGACGTGCCGCCTCATATTCAGCTTCCTCAGCCATGAAGCTTCTCTCGCTGAACGCAACCACTCTGAAACCCCATCCCTTGTTGGGTGGGACCGTGATACGCCAGTGCCAGCCGCCAGCTAGCTGGAAAACATGCAGTACGGGAACGGTTTGAGTGCGTGGAGATCGAGATGTCATCGTAGCGCGTTGTCCTGGCACAGGCGATTTCAGACTGCGGCACGAAGAATCATTTCGCCCGGATGCATGCGCCTCAAGCACCATCAGATAGTTCGCGAGCCCAATCGAAAACGCTGCGAGCACGATGTGCAGCGCGATCGTCACCCCGAACTGCCACCGGGCCAGCTCAATTGCCATATCCAGTAGGTCCTGTCCGTTCCCGATGGACGTCCATACTCATTCGCGACTCAGACGATGCGTACCGGAATGGACTTCGCGCCAGGCACCTTGCTCTCCTTCGCGTAGTGCCACAGCGGCAGCAGCACGTTGCATTCGGGGTAATAGCCGCCGATGCATCCCTTCGGGATCTCGTACGGCTTTACCTTCAATCCACCGAGGCGTCGCTCGATGCCATCATCCGCGATCGTCTCCAACGTGATTTCGCTGTCCGGTTCGAGACCGCGCTCGCGCATGTCGTCTTCATTCATCAGGATCACCATCCGCGATCCCTTCACGCCGCGGAAGCGGTCGTTGAGGCTATAGATCGTGGTGTTAAACTGGCTGTCACTACGCAGCGTCATCAGGCGTAGCGCGCCTGATTCCCTGACAGGCATGTCGGGGTCTTCGCCTAGTGAATGAGGCACGAGGAACTCCGCTTTGCCCGACTTCGTTTCCCATTTGCGCTCGCGGGCCGGCAAGGGGCGATGAAAACCGCCTGGCTGCCACATACGTTCGTTGAAATCGTGGAAGATCTTCGTGTAAGTCTTCGCGATTTCATCGCGGACCACCGAGTAATCGTCGCGCCAGGCGTCCCAGTCCACCGTCGATCGCGCACCGAGGGTCGCCTTCGCGATTCCTGCGACGATGAACGGCTCCGACCGGATCCTTTCGTCTGCCGGTTCAGTGACCCCGCGCGAACCATGCATGCAGCCGGTGCTGTCTTCCATCGACACGGCCTGCACGCCGCTCGCCTGCTCGTCGATTTCGATGCGGCTCAGGCAAGGCAGTACGAAGGAGACCTCGCCCGGCACCAGGTGGCTGCGGTTGAGCTTGGTCGCGACGTTCACCGTGAGTCGCAGCTTGCTCCACGCAGGCTCCGTGCGGTTACGGTCCGGCACGGAACGCACCAGATTGCCGCCCAGATTGATTACTGCACTGACCTCTCCCCTGACCATCGCCTCGAACGCCTCGACGGTGTTCCTGCCTTTCGTGCGGGGTGGCTCGAATGAAAACTGTTTTGCAAGCTGGTCGAGCGGCGCAAGCTCGGGTTTCTCGGTGATGCCCACAGTGCGCTGACCCTGCACGTTCGAGTGCCCCCGCACGGGCGACGGACCCGCGCCCGGCTTGCCGATATTGCCGCGCAGGAAGAGCAGATTGCAGAGCATGCGTACATTCTGTACGCCGAGGCGATGCTGCGTCAGACCCATGCCATAGTGAGCCATGACGGCGTTCGCTTTCATGTACTCGTCGGCTGCGGCTTCGAGATCGGCACGCGGCAGGCCGCTGACCCGCACGATATCGTCCCACGATGCGTTCCGTGCGTACGCGGCGAAGTCCTCGAAGCCGATCGTGTGCTGCTCGATGAATGCGACGTCCAGCACGCGCGGCCTGCTTTCGCTACGCGCAGCGTCGTCTGCTTCAATCACTGCCTTGCAGATTCCCAACATCGCGGCGGTATCGCCACCCGTCTTCACGAGGTGATACTGCGTGCTGATCTGCGTGTGCGCCGGCGTCAGCATCTGCGCTGGCGATTGCGGGTTGGAGAAGGATATAAGCCCCGGCTCTCGCAACGGGTTGAACGTGATGATCCGTGCGCCGCGCACGCGTGCATCCTGGAGCTGGTGCAGCATGCGCGGACTGTTGGTACCGACGTTGTGCCCGAAGAAAAACATCAGGTCAGTCTTTTCGAAATCTTCCAGGGTAATGGTGCCGACGCCGACCCCGATCGCTTCCTTTAGTCCGACGCTGGTGCTCTCGTGACACATGTTCGAGCTGTCAGGCAGGTTGTTGCAGCCGTACATGCGTGCGAAAAGCTGGTACATGTACGAGGTCTCCAGCGATGCGCGACCCGAGGTGTAGAAGATCACGCTTTCCGGATCAAACGTGTTCAGATCGCGGCCAATTTCCTCGAAAGCCTGCTCCCAGCTCACTTCCACGTAGCGGTCGGTCGTCGGATCGTAGCGTAGCGGGGCAGTCAGCCGGCCCGCTTCCTCGAGGTCGTGATCATGCCAGTCGCGCAGTTCGGAAACGGTGTGCACGGTAAAAAAGTCAGGTGTAACACGTTTGGCCGTCGTGTCCCAGGCGGTTGCTTTCGCGCCGCTTTCGCAGAACTCGAAGGTATGCGGATCGGCCGGTTTTGCCCACGAGCAGCTCACACACATGAAGCCGTCGGGTTTGTTCTGGCGCAGCAAGATAGCGCTGTCCTTCAGTACGACCTTCTCCTGCCTGAGGATGGTGGCCACAGACTTCAGCGATCCCCAGCCGCCGGACGTGAACGGATATGCGGAACTTCTTTTCTCGTCGCTCACGGCACACTCCTCATAAAAAGTAGCACGGTGTGAGCTATTAGCAAACCGCATTCCACAAGGCGGCGCGCGATAGTGCAGTCTTCGTCGGCGCGAGGTCGGGGATGGTGCTCGCATTGATCGCGTCGGCCTTTCTCGCCTTTGGCCGTGGGTCCACCACATGTTCGCGACAGCCGTCCCCGATCTCGGCAAAAGCTTCTTTACGGCCGCGAGCGTGATGATCGCCGTGCCGTGCGGGATCCAGATCTACTGCCAGGAAGGTGCCAACGCGACCAGAGTGCCGTGCCTTCAAGTGTTAAGTAGATGGCCTCCGTCATGACAGACCCAAGCCAGTTGCCGCTTAGAATCAATCGAACGATGAAATGCGTTTCACCATCAGCCAGCGCGGGAGTCGAGCGACTCATCCGGCAGGTCGCCGGAGTCTGCGTTGTCAACACGCTGCGCATTGGCGCGCTAGAGACAATGTGCTACCTGCGTGCCGCGTGTGCGAGTCGGTAAGAAGGATGGCCTGTAGCGTCGCGGACATTGACCGCGTCGATACTGTCTTCAGGATGCCGATACCGGTGGCATTCAGGGAAAAAAGTACCGGACAGCACCTCACAGCAGCGGCAAAATTGTCATCTTGCGCGGCGCGATCCGGATCGCTAAGCTGTGCACTCCGCGGCCTGATCCTCCGCGAAAATGCGTGTCTATGCGCCCCGCTGCACGTATCAGAAACATCCCTCGTGTGCAGCGGGGCTTCTTTTTAAGCGCTGACGATCATCCCAGTTTAAATCTACCAAACTGCAGTGCGAAGACTCCCTGCCTGCTTGAGGCCACTTCCGGGCTACGTCTGTGCCTCTCTTCCATCCGGCGAGTGAGGCCATCACAATTCTATCCTTCCGCGTGAATGGCAGCTTCCCTGCTACCAGAAGACCTTCATGTTGGCGGGACGAAGGTCTTTTCCGGGTCGTGCGCCGCGGATCGACGACAGGCAGTCACCGGGCCATGAGCGGCCGTTGGTCGGCGGTGATATGAGGACGTCGGAACGCCGGGTCCATAGTCAGGTGCAGTCATTCAGTAGTCGGTCCTGGCGGCTCGCCACTACGACCATTTCTGAGTTGAGCAACTGTAGAGAGCCAAGGGCTGGCAGGGATCGGTAGAGCCGTTCGCCATCTATGGCGGATGACCGCCGCTTGCGAACGACAATCTTAAGGAAACCTTATCAGGACCAGGTCGTCGACCGCGTCTCGACCTGCCTGGAGAGATAGTCAACCATGCGTTGCGCGGCAGGCTGTAACGCGTCGAAATCTTTGAAGCACACGACAAACTGACGCTGCGCCCACGAATCGGTGAGAGGAATAATCTTGATTGCAAGCACCGGTCTATATGTCTCGGCCACTTCCACCGGTACGACGCTTATCCCGAGCCCGGCCGCCACCACGCGAAACGCCGCATCAAAGCTCGAAACGATCACTCGATAAGAAACGGTTTTGCCTACGCTCGCAGCCGCGCGCCGCAGCATCGTATGGACAGCCGTAGAAGGCAGCAGGCCGACATGCTCATGTTCTAACGTCTGATCGAAGCTTAGCGACACCTCTCCCGCGAGCGGATGATCTTTATGAACCGCGAGAGCAAGGCGGTCCTTTCGGTAGGGCCGGTGCTCAAGCCCTTGAAGGTCGACGTTATCCCAGCACACCCCGACGCTCGCCGCGCCTTCGCGAAGTTGCCGCACGAGATCGAACGATAGCCGCTCTTCGACATCGACCCTGATGTTCTGATACTCAGGCTCGCGCATGAATGAAGCGATGTCGTCGAGCAGCGCCTCTGCGATGGCTGAGGCCGACGCGCACACGCTCACGCGCCCTTTCAGGCCGCCGCCGAACGCGGTGACATCGCTTGCAATCCGCTCAATCGTGAAAAGCACGTTGCGGCCATGCTCTAGAAGCGCATTCCCCGCCGCTGTGGGTTGAACGCCGCGCCGCGACCGCAACAGCAGGGGCACGCCAAGTTCGTTCTCCAACTGCGCGATGCGCTTGCTGATCGCGGATGGCTCGATATGCGCCTCCTCTGCCGCCCGCGCGATATTGCGGTGATCACACACGGCGACAAATAACCGCAGCGTTTTTAGGTCGATGTCGCGCATACAGATCTCCGAAGTCTGACATTCCAAACGGGAAGCCTAGCGGTTCCAAAATACCGCTTCAAGGGTTGGCTGGAATGTCTAAAGTTAGCATAACGCCGACGCCTGATGGTCGGCAACGATAAATGGAGACAGCAAATATGCCCTCGTTCCCCGCGAACGTCGCCATCCGGGAAGTCGGTTTGCGCGACGGCCTGCAAAGCATCCCGAGCATTCTTCCGACCGAGCGAAAGATTGAATGGATCGGTGACGCGTACGCCGCCGGTCAGCGCGAAATCGAAGTCGGTTCGTACGTTCCCGCGCGGCTTTTGCCACAACTCGCCGACACCGCCGAACTCGTCACCTACGCGAAAACGCTGCCGGGCCTCGTCGTCTCGGTGCTCGTGCCGAATCTGAAAGGTGCCGGGCGCGCGATCGAAACCCACGCCGATCTGTTGCTCGTGCCGCTTTCCGCGAGCCACGAACACAGCCTCGCGAACCTGCGCAAGACGCCCAATGAAGTCGTCGCCGAAGTGGCGCGCATCCGTGCCGCGCGCGATGCTTCCGGATCGAAGATGATGATCGAAGGCGGCATAGGTACCGCGTTCGGCTGCACCATGCAGGGCCGCGTCGAGCAGAGCGAAGTGCTGCGCTGCATGCAGGCGCTGCTCGATGCGGGTGCCGATCGCGTCAGCATCGCCGATACGGTCGGCTACGCCGGCCCCGCCGCCGTGCGCGAGCTATTCGAGAAGGCGCGCAAGATCGCGGGCGAACGCTTCTGGTGCGGCCATTTCCACGACACGCGCGGCCTTGCGCTCGCCAACGTCTACGC
>NZ_JBAURZ010000054.1:0-6622 GCF_049581445.1 Paraburkholderia sp.
CGTCAGCACCTCGCGCACCGGACCTGCGAAGGCCATGCCCGCGCCATCCAGCAGCAGCGCGTGAGTCGCGAAGCGCCGCGCCAGGTTGAGGTCGTGGCACGAAAACACGACTGTACGTCTCCCCGCCGTGGCCCAGCTCGTCAATGCTTCAAGGCAGTCTATCTGGTGGCGCAGGTCCAGATGCGCGAGCGGCTCATCGAGCAGCATCAATGGCGCATCCTGACAGAAGGCGGCGGCAAGCGCGACGCGCTGCCGCTCGCCGCCCGATAGCGAAAGCACATCGCGTAACGCGAAGCTGCTCAAATCCAGCATCTGAAGCGCGCCGTGCGCGGCGGCGCGGTCATCTGGGCGCTCCCATCCCCAGCCCGTGAGATGAGGAAAACGGTTCAGCATCACAATGTCGAGCACGCTGGTGCTGAATGCATCGTGCGTGCTTTGCGGCATCAGAGCGCGACGCCGCGCCAGTGACGCCGGCGCCCAATTGGCCAGGCGCGTGCCATCGATCTCGACATGGCCCGCGGCTGGCTGCAAGAGGCCGGCTAGCGCAGAAATCAACGTGGTCTTGCCCGCGCCATTGGGCCCGGCAATGCACCACACCTCGCCGGAATAGAAGGTATGCGTAAAGCTGTCGAGCAGCGTGCGCGAACCGGCGCGCAGCGTCACGCGCTGCGCGCTGAGCGTGGCGGGCGTGGTCAGCGGAGAGTCGGGAACGGTGCTTCTCATCATCGGGGCCTGCGCAGCAGCATCCACAGAAACACCGGCACGCCGATCAATGCCGTGATCACGCCCACCGGCAACTGCGCCGGCGCAATCACCGTGCGAGCAATCAGGTCCGCTCCCATCACCGCCATGCCGCCGCCGAGTGCCGCGGCCGGCAGCAACATCCGCTGATCGTTACCGAAAGCGAGCCGCAACGTATGCGGCACCACGAGGCCCACGAAGCCGATCGTGCCGCCCGTCGTCACCGCAGCGGCAGCGGCGAGAGACGCCACCAGGTAGACACGCAAGCGCAGACGCACGACCGGGACGCCAAGCGACTGGGCCATCGCATCGCCGCGCAACAGGACGTTCAATTGTGGCGCAGCGGGCAAGATCGCCATCAGCACGGCCACGAGCGCAGCAAGTGCAAGCCAGGGCGCGCCGCTCGCGCTGAGATCGCCGGTCAGCCAGAACAGCATGCCGCGCAGGCGGTTATCCGGCGTCATGGTCAATAGCAAGGTGATGAGCGCGCCCCACCCCGCTGCAATCACCGCGCCTGTCAGCAACAAACGCGGCGACGTGTCCTGTGGCTCACCACGCCATAACTCACGACGCGCGAGGCCCAGCACCAGCAGGATCGAGACAAACGCGCCGCCAAAAGCACTGACGTCGACAAGCCACCACGCGCAACCGGTCATCATGGCCGACAGCGCAAAGGTTGCCGCGCCACCGGACACGCCGAGCACATACGGTTCTGCGAGAGGATTGCGCAACAAGACCTGGAGCAGCGCACCGGCTACCGCGAGCAATGCACCGCAGGCGAAACCAGCAAGTGCGCGCGGCAAACGCAGCGTCCGCACGATTTCGCCCGCGAGATCACTCTGATCAGCGGTTACGCCGTGCGCAGGCAACAGCGCCGCCAGCACACGCGATGGCGTGAGCGGCACGCTGCCAAGCGCAAGCGAAGCAATCAGCACGGCCAGCGTCAACGCTGCGAGCACGCACCAGATCACCGCCGCCCGTCTTGCGTGCATGACGGGCATCGTTCGCACTGACAGACGGTTCATTCGCGCGGCCCTGCCGCGGCCAGCGGCACCAGGCACGCGGTGGGTGAAAACATAGGATGGATTCCGGTTCGTGGCATGCGCGGTCCGCTCCCCGCAAACCTTTGCGTCATGAGAACACGGCCGTCAGGCACGCTCCGTGCATCGACAGCGCGCGTTTGCATGCGTGGGCAGCGCCCCCTCTCTCTGGCCGATATTCGGGCTAACAATCATCGACCCGCCTTCCCACGCATCGCGCGCAATGGCACACTCGCGACTTCGCAGTTGAACCACATGTTCAGGTCGACCTGCATGAAAATGCGCTCGCCTGCTTTTGTGGTGAACACAGGTCGGTTACGCTCGCGGCGAGCGTCGCTCCCTGTTTCCCGCTTCACTGCCACGATAACTACACACGAAAGAGAAAATCGCATGCGGGCACCAAAGTGCCGCAAGTTTATGAGTGACCAGAACGACCGTCAAGAAAGGTCAAACTGAAACCTCTTACGTGGGAACGCAGACAGACGATGGGCCCGTCATGAGCGATTGAGGGGGACGTCCATGCCAATTCGGCCATCTGAAGTCTGCATAAATCGATGCTGTTACGTCTCGAAACGAGACAATTGTCGGAACCTGCGATATTCCGCGCTAAAATGCCATGTCTTTAGAGGACGCAGCACATGCTCACCGAACTCGAAACACTTTCACAAAATATCGGCAAGCTGATTGCGATCAGCCAGCGCCACAATGAAGCGCGTCAGGCTCTCGAAACGCAGCTCGCGAATGTGCGAGCCGAATCCGAGGCAACTCGCGCGGAGCTCGCGCAGATGCGTGAGGAACGCGACGCCCTGCAGGCGGAGCGCGATGCGTTGTCGGCCAAGATCGACGACGCACAAGTGCGCCTGAACGCAATCCTCGAAAAACTGCCGCGTGCACGTTCCCATAGCGAGCCGGACAATCAGCTTGATCTGCTCGCGCCCGCACACGAGTCGGAGCATGGCGCGCAGCACGCCGAGGAAGCCGGTAGCGAAGTCACCCGCCACGGAGAAAATGCATGACCACCAAGCAGATCGAAGTATCGATTCTCGGCCAGCCCTATCGCCTCGCCTGCTCGCCGGAAACCGAAGCAGCGTTGCTTGAAGCAGTGGCACGTGTGGACGCCGAAATGTCGAAGATCCGCTCAAACAGCAATGTACGTGGCGTCGACCGTATTGCGGTGATGGCTGCGCTGTCGCTGGCATCGGAACTGCTTAAGTTGCAAGCGAGCGTCCGGCATGGAGAAGCATTTCCCGCTGAGGAAATCCGGCGTACAATGCACCAGATGAACGAACAGCTAGGTACTGTGATTCAGCAGTACAGCATGCAGTAAAAAGGTTTAAAGTGTCCTCTTTGGTTGGTCCGCAGTTCCCCCTGCAGCCAACTGCGAATTCAAGCACAATGTCTGCTCGAGCAACAGCAAACGTTTGAATTCAATCGGTTTAGCTTCCCTGCCTGGTTCGCCAAGGTCATATATTCCTTGAACCAATGCCATGTGCACGGTTGCGGAAATTTGTAGCACGGGTGTGCGCGTCACTCTGTCTGATGTACCCGAAGTGCTGCTAACTGCGACCAATTCTGAATCTCCGGTTCAGGATGCCGGCCTAGCGGCTAAGGCGGGGACCTTATTTAACGGCATCGGACTTCGGTCCGGTGCCGTTTTTCTTTGGGCCCGGTTTTCGTACGGTGTGTTCAACCGGGTTTGTTCAACTCAACGTTCACTTCGATTCATGCGCTACTGGCTAATGAAGTCCGAACCGGACGAAGCAAGCATCGACGATCTCGCCAACGCACCGAAGCACATCTTGCCGTGGACCGGCGTGCGCAACTATCAGGCGCGTAATTTCATGCGCGACACCATGAAAGTGGGCGACGGGGTGCTGTTTTATCATTCGAGTTGCCCCGAGCCCGGTATCGCCGGCCTCGCTGAAGTCGCCTCGACGGCCTACCCTGACCCCACGCAGTTCGATTCCAGGAGTCCATACTACGATCCAAAATCCACCGCGGAGACCCCGCGCTGGTTACTTGTCGACGTGGTATTCAAAAAGAAACTGCCGTTGATTCCACTGGCCGCGCTGCGTGAGCACGCGGAACTCGCGGACATGCGCGTGCTCGCCAAAGGCAATCGCCTGTCGATCACGCCGGTGACCGAAGCGGAATGGCGCTTCATTACCAAACGCCTGGTTTGAGCCAGCGCGCGAACCGCACCGCATGAGGCTGCGCGTCGCACTGCATCGAGCACCCATTCAGGGAACCAAGCCAACTGTAAGACGGCCTAATCCGCTCGCATGCATGGATCACACGCGCGGTTTGCAAACGTCGTGCCATCGGGTAGAACGATTCGTCCTGCTCACCGCGCCGCGCCCGCTTGCCACTGCATGAAGTACCGTGTCTGAAACGAATGCCGCTTTACGCGGCATCGAATAACGTCATCACGCATAACCAGTTGAAGCAAGGAGCACATCAATGAACCAGAAAACTGTACGCGCTGTTGCGCTTGCCGTGGCGCTCGCCACCCCGCTCGCGCTGACGCTCGTACCCACTGCGGCTCGCGCGCAAGAAGTCATGCAAGCCCAGCCGGCGGGGGTGCTATCCCTAAACGCCCAGGCCAGCGCAGACGTGCCGCAGGACGTGGTGGACATCACCCTGTTCTACGAACAGGAAGCGAGCGACCCGTCCGCGTTGACCAGTTCGCTCAACGAGCGCGCCGATGCGGCGCTGCGCCAGGCGAAGGGCGTGAGCGGTGTGACCGCGCGCACCGGTTCGTTCTCGATCTATCCATCCACCGATCGCGACGGTCGTATTTCCGCATGGCGCGGCCGCACGGAGGTCGTGCTGGAATCGCATGATTTCGCGGCGGCGTCGAAACTGGCTGGCCAGATGGCGTCGAACATGCAGGTGGGTAATGTGCAGTTCTCGTTGTCGCCGCCAGCGCAGCGCGCAGCCGAGCAGAAGCTCACCGGCGAGGCGATCGCTTCGTTCCGCCAGCAGGCCAGTTCCGGCGCACAGGCGTTCGGTTACAGCGGCTATTCGATCCGTGAGGTGAACGTGGGCCACGCGGGCGTGATGCCGCGTCCGGTCATGATGATGGCCGCACGCTCAATGAGTGCGGATAGCAAGGTCGCCGCGCCGGTGCCGATTGAAGCCGGTACCTCCACGGTCACGGTCACCGTGTCCGGCTCAGTGCAAATGAAGTGACCTGGCGGCACATCAGGCGCAACGTCTTGCGCCGCCGCATATGCAAAACGCCACGGCATGCCGTGGCGTTTGTCTATTCAGGCGCGCAGAACGTCACGCGCATGAGCGGTGCAACGTTATGCCATTCAGTTCGCGCCCACGGCCTTGGCCGCTTCGCCACCCTTGCGACGGTACGCCCAGACCAGAATACCGACGCCCGCGATGATCATCGGCAGCGACAGCCATTGGCCCATTGAGAGGCCCATCGCCAGCAGGCCGAGGAAGTCATCCGGCTCGCGAGCGAATTCCACCGTGAAGCGGGCCAGCCCGTAGCCGATCAGAAATACCGCTGAAATAGCACCCATGGGCCGCGGCTTGCGTGAGAAGAACCACAGTACGAAGAAGAGCGTGATGCCTTCCAGCGCGATCTCATACAACTCCGACGGATGGCGCGGCAGCATATGATATTGCGCAAAGATCTCGTTCAGATGCCACTTTGCGGCCAGTTCCGGATGTCGCGTCAGCCAGATCGCGTCGTCACCCGACGCACCCGGAAACATCATCGCCCACCAGGCGTTTGGATCCGTCACACGACCCCACAGCTCGCCGTTGATGAAGTTGCCAAGCCGGCCCGCAGCGAGCCCGGTGGGCACCATCGGCGCGACGAAATCGGTCACCTGAAGCCACGAGCGTTTGCGCTGGTAAGCGAACAGCACCATGGCAAGCGTGACGCCCAGAAAGCCGCCGTGAAACGACATGCCGCCTTCCCACACCTTGAAGATGTCGAGCGGATGCGCGAAGTAATAGTCTGCTTTGTAGAACAGCACGTAGCCGAGGCGGCCGCCGAAAATCGTGCCGAGCACGCCGTAAAACAGCATGTCGTCGATATCTTTGGCGGTCCAGCCTTGCGCGGCGACAAACGGCAGACGCAGGCGCAGACGGCCCACGACGATCGCCAGGATGAAGCCCACCAGGTACATCAGACCGTACCAGCGTACGGCGAGCGGCCCAAGGTGGATTGCGATCGGGTCGAAATTGGGATGAATGTGCATCGTATTGTTATGGGCAGTTCAGGTTCAAAAGCGGTTTCTAACAAGGCTCACGGGTAAGGCTCACGTGCAGGGCTGAGTCGCGAGCCCGCACTCCTTGGCATGCTCACACACCAACACCAACGCCAACGCCAACGCCAACGCCAAGCATTGGACGAAGCGCCACGCGATGCGTTCGCCTCAGCGTGCAGAAAGGCGCAGTGTAAGGCGTTCAGCTTTCAATCACTCCGCTCGCCCCATCCGATCGGCCTGCGCTTCGACGGTGGCCGCGTGAGCCCGCACGATGTCGATAAAGCCAGCCAGCACCGGACTAACCTGCGCCGTACGCCACACCAGCCCGGTCTCGATGGCCGGCACCGATTCGCGCAGCGGCCGGTAGACCACGCCCGTGCGGCGCAGGTTCCGCAGCGATTGCGGCACCAGTGCGACACCCATGCCGGCCGACACCAGGCTGACGATGGTCTGCATCTGGATGGCTTCCTGGCCAATGCGCGGCGTCAGACCGGCGACGCCGTAGCAATCCATAATGATGTCATAAAACCCTGGCGCGAGACGCCGCGGAAAGATCACGAGCGGCGCATCGGCCACGTCGCGCAAGCTGAGCGGCGCGTCGAGCCACTC
>NZ_JBAURZ010000055.1:0-7174 GCF_049581445.1 Paraburkholderia sp.
CGGCAGCACCACGCCGCGCGCGGCGCCACCCGCGCCCAGCAGCAGAATGCGCGCGTCCTTGAGCGGGGTCGCCAGATTCACTTCAATGTCCCGCACGAGGCCAAGGCCGTCCGTGTTGTCGCCATGAATATCGCCCGCCTCGAAGCGCAAGGTGTTCACCGCCCCCGCCGCAGCCGCACGCGGCGACAGCTTCGTGGCCAGCGAGTGAGCCTCCAGCTTGAACGGCACGGTGACGTTCAGACCACGACCACCGGCTTCGATAAACGCGCGAACGTGGGGCGCAAAGGCATCGATTGGCGCCAGCAGATGGGTGTATTCGATCGGCTCGCCTGTCTGTTCGGCAAAGCGTGCGTGAATGAACGGTGACTTGCTGTGCCCGATCGGATTGCCGATTACCGCATAACGGTCGCGCGGGCCGGTGACCGGGGACGCATGGTCCCTCGTCCGGCCGGTTGCCGACTCGGCGGACGGCGCACTCGGCTGCGAAGTCGTCGGCGGTAAGGTCTGGCTCATTGCCCCGGCTCCGCGACGTGCTGACCCGACGGTGCTTCTTCGCCGTTTTCGCCTTTCGCGCCGTTGCCGTTTTCCTCTGCCTCGCCCTCGCTACTGGCTTCCGCCTCGGCTTCGGCTTCTGCTTCGGCCTCCGCTTCGCTCTGCGCAGAGTCATCCGCGGCATCGAGCAGTTCCTCTTCGCCCTCTTCGCCCTCGTCGGCTTCTTCGGCTTCCGTGCCACTCGTGACTGTCGGTGCGTCGAGCACCTTCACCATCCGCACGGACGCTTCCACAGTCAGTTCATCAATCGACATCACGTCCATCAGCAGACGCGTCCCGCGCGCGTGCACGCCCAGCGCCGGCACATGCAACAGCAACGGAATCTCTTCAAGCCGCACCAGATCGTCCTTCACCACCGTCGCCACAACCTGCTTCTTGTTTTCCTGCTTCAGCCAGCGCAGACACCAGAAATATTCCATGCGGCGCTGGTGATCGGCATAAGCCGAATATGTGTCGTCGAAGCCCTGCACGACGGCGAACAGATCGGCATCTTTCGGCTTGAACGGCGCGGCCAGCTTGGCGGTGACGCCGTGCTGCACGCAAGCCAGCAATTGCCATTGATTGACGAGGTCAACGTAGCGGCGCAGCGGCGACGTGCTCCACGCATACTGTGTCACGCCGAGCCCTTCGTGCGGCGCCGCGTTGGTCTGCATGCGCGTGCGCTTCGGACCGGACGGCGCGCCGAACGCGCGTTGTGTCCGGTAGATCCCCGGCACGCCGTGATCGTGCAAAAACGCACCCCACGACGAGTTGGCGTGAATCGCCAGTTCGGCGACGATCGTATCGAGCGGCGAGCCACGGCGGCGTGGCGTAATGGTGATGTGCTCGCCGTCGACGTAAAAGTTGAAGTCGGTATTGCGCTGCACTTCACGCCGCAGCCCGTAACCCGCCCGGGCCTGCTGACGCTTTTCAAACAGCGCGAGCGCAAACGGCCAAAGCACCGCGATGTCTTCCTTGTGCGGATAGTCACCCGTGCCCTCGGCGAGTGCTTCTTCCGTGACCAGCTCGTCCAGCGTGTTGTGGCGCAGATTGTTCTTCACGAACACCCGCTCCGCACGCGTCTCGGTCGCGACGATCTCCTGCGTTTCGCGATTGACGATCACATACAACGACAGTGCCGGTCGCAGGCCACCCTCGGCGAGCGTGAAGGCTTCGACGACGCTATCGGGCAGCATCGTGATCTTGTCGCCGGGCATATAGACGGTCGACAGACGGTTGCGAGCAATGGCATCAACCTCGTCGCCACGCTGAATCCCCAGCGCCGGCGCGGCGATATGCACGCCGATCCGCACCCGGCCGTCGGAAAGATGCTCGACGGAAAATGCATCGTCGATTTCCGTGGTGGTCACGTCGTCGATCGAGAACGCCTGCACGTCCGCTTCCGGCAGATCCTCAGGCAACGCGCCCGCCGTCACGGCGGCAAAACCGGTGCCATGCGGGAAAAACTCCGACAGGAACTTCGCTTCGTGCAGCGCACGCGCCGACGGAATGCCGCCGCACTCGAGCATCAGACGCGCCTGCGAGATGCCGCGCGCCGCTGCTGCGGCTTCCAGCGCCTTGTATTCAATCGTGTTCTTGTCAGGCCTGGTCAACAGACCGAGCGCCTTACCGGCAAGCGCCTCCGGCAGACGGCCCGCCTTCAGTTCTTCCTCATACCCGGCTTGCACCAACCCTTGCTGACGCTTGCGTTCAAGCGAAGCCAACGCCATCTGCAGTTGCTCTTGCGGCGCGCGTTGGTACTGGCCGCGGCCTTTGCGGCGAAAGTACACCGGCGCCGCGTGCATGCGCAGCACCAGCGCCGCCCGTTCGACCGGACCAAAGGACGCGCCAAAGTAATCGGCGCCCAGCGTCGCAAACGGAAACTCGTCTTCAGGCGCACATTCCCACAGGAAATCCAGATCGATTTCCTGGGCCGCGGCGTCGGCTTGCTGGATCAGATCGCCGGCGCTCGGTTTTTCGAATTCGATCAGCACGTCCTTGGCGCGCACTTTCGTGCGTCGGCCGCCCGGCAACTCGACCTGGAACGCATCGCCCTGGCGCGACAGCACGCTGCCTGCCTTGAAACTGCCCGATTCCTCAAAGAAAACGTTCACTCAATACTCTCGTTCTGACTTGCATCTGCCGTAGCGCCTCGCGGATTGACTCTGGCCGCGCAACGGCAACGTGTTCGTGGTGGTGGGTCCGCCGCGCTCATATCCTGTGCGCTGACGGCATGAATCAGGCCGCCGCGCGGGGCGCCGGCGGTTCTACATTCTCGGCATTGCAAAAGGCCAGCACGTCGTCGACGTACTCTTCGAACTCGCTGATAGCGTGGTCGCTGCCTTCAATCAAGGTAGTGCGCGCGCCGGGGTAGTGCGCGAGCATCTCGCGGTAATCGAGTACTTCGTCGCCGGTGGCGGCAATCAAATAATAGCGTTCGGGCCGCGTGATGGCGCCAACGCTCAATGCACGCAGTTCATCCAGATGATGCGGCTCGACGACGATGCTGCCACCGCCGTGCCACAAAGGCTGCTCGCCCAGGTACTGGCTCAGGTCACGCTGCGGCACGACTGCCGGATTCAGCAGGACGGCCGGCCAGCCATGCTTTTCAGCCAGGTGCGTGGCGAAGTAGCCGCCGAGCGAACTGCCCACGACGGTGACCCGTGCAGGCTCGGCCGCTGCAACCAGCGTTTCAACCAGCCCGATCGTTTCGAACGGCGAAACCGGCAGCATCGGACAACACCATTCCTCGTTGCGGCCCAGCTCAGCGAGACGCGTGGCCATCACGCGGGCCTTGAACGAGTTCGGCGAGGAGCGGAAGCCGTGCAGGTAGAGAATCACGCCGCGCCCTGCCTGGGTGAGTTCGATTGCGCTTCAGCCGCCTGCGCCTGAGCGCGAGCCGGCCGCGCCTGAGCCGGCCGCACGGAAAGCGCATCGAGGAGCTTTTGATGGACACCACCAAAGCCGCCATTGCTCATCACCAGCACCTGATCGCCGGGCCGCGCCGCCGCCGCGACCGCCTTGACGAGCGCGTCGAGATTATCGAAGGCCTGCGCCTTGTCGCCGAGCGGCGCCAGCGCTTCGCCCAGATTCCAGCCCAGCGCGTCGCGACCGGTGGGCGCGCCATAGCCGAACACAAGGTCCGCGTCGGCGAGGCTCGCTGGCAGTTGCGCTTTCATCACGCCCAGCTTCATGGTGTTGGAGCGCGGCTCCAGCACGGCGAGGATCCGCGTGTTTTCACTGCCCACTCGCGTACGCAAGCCCGCCACCGTGGTTTCGATGGCGGTGGGATGGTGGGCGAAGTCGTCATAGACGGTCACGCCGTCGACACTGCCCCGCACTTCCATGCGGCGCTTCACGTTGCGAAAGCTCGCCAGCGACTGCGCGGCTTGCGCAGGCGGCACGCCAACGCTGCGCGCCGCAGCGATCGCGGCAATCGCGTTCATGCGGTTGTGTTCACCCTGCACCTGCCATTCGACTACGCCCACCCGCTCGCCATTGTGATAAACGGCAAAACGTTCATCCACCGGCACACCGTCTTCAGCCGGCAGCGCTTCCCAGCCGCCCTGCACGCCAAAGCGCTCCACTTCGCTCCAGCAGCCGCGCGTCAACACACGTTCGAGGGCATCCTCGCGGCCATTGCTGACAATCCGCCCAATGCCCGGCACGGTGCGGATCAGATGATGGAACTGAGTCTCGATAGCGGCGAGATCGGGGAAAATGTCAGCGTGATCGAATTCGAGGTTGTTCAGGATTGCCGTGCGCGGGCGGTAATGGACGAACTTCGAGCGCTTGTCGAAGAAGGCCGTATCGTATTCATCGGCTTCGATCACGAAGAAGCTCGAATCGGTGAGCCGCGCCGAAACGCCAAAGTTCAGCGGCACGCCGCCAATCAGGAAGCCCGGATTCATGCCCGCATCTTCGAGCAGCCACGTGAGCATCGAACTCGTGGTCGTCTTGCCGTGCGTGCCGGCGACCGCCAGCACCCATTTGCCGTTCAGCACATGCTCGCCCAGCCATTGCGGGCCGGACAGGTACGGCAGGCCACGGTCGAGAATCGCTTCCATCAGCGGATTGCCGCGCGTCACCACGTTACCGATCACAAACAGATCCGGGTTCAGATCGATCTGCTCCGCGCCGTAACCCTCAATCAGCCGAATGCCTTGCGCCTCGAGTTGTGTGCTCATCGGCGGGTAGACGCCGGCGTCGCAGCCGGTCACGGTATGTCCGGCGCCGCGCGCGAGCACCGCAAGACCGCCCATGAACGTACCGCAGATGCCGAGGATGTGGATGTGCATAAGCCTGTCGTGCCGCGCGGGCGTATTTTTTGCGTGGGAAGGGTAAGCAGGAAGGGCCGCGAAGGTCGATCCGCAAAGGACGTTATTGTAACCGACGCCCCTCGATCGCCCTACGCCCGCGCGAGGCGCTGCTGCTGTCCGGGCCGCCCCCGGAGCCAGCCTCGTCGCCGTGCATTGGAAGGCTGCAGGTCTGGATGGCCGTAAGGTCAAACCCCCTTTAGCCGCGCACCCGTAAGCCCCAAAAGGGCGGAGTTCATTCTCTAGTATGATTGTGGGATGGTTCGCAAATCACATTTCGATCCGCAGCGGGTGCGCGAGGAAATCGCCATCGCCGCTGCGCGGATGATCGCCGAAGACGGTCTCGATTACTCGACGGCCAAGCGCAAAGCTGCGCGTCAGGTCGTCGGCGAGACGCATGTCTCCGGCGAATGGCTGCCGGATAACGACCAGATCGAGGAAGAAATCCGCGAATACCAGTCACTCTTCCAGGGCGACAGCCAGCCGATCGTCCTGCGCCGGCTACGAAGTGTCGCGCTTGACTGGATGCAACGGCTCGCGCCGTTCAACCCATATCTGACTGGCGCCGTGCTAAGCGGTACGGCCGGTGAACATTCGGATGTCTATCTGCAGGCGTTCTGCGACAACCCCAAGGAAGTCGCCATCTACTTCCTGAACGCGAATATCCAGTACGACGTGTCGGAGACTCGCCATTTTGCCGGCCGTGGCTACGTGGAAACCTTGAGCTTCCTATGGCGCCCCGAGCGCGAAGGCCGTGACGCCGGCCCGGTTGGTGTGCATGTCGCGCTCTATGGCACGGATGATCTGCGCGGTGCCGTACGCGCCGACGCCCGCGGCCGGCTCGCACGCGCGAGCGTTCAGACGGTGCAGGCGCTGCTCGACGAAAGCCGCGCGTCCTCTCCCAATAATTGATCGAATTGACCGGGCAAGTATGAAGACCAAGCGAATTCTGGCAGGTGCAGCGGTGGCGATTGTCGCGGCAGGTATCGGCGCATTTGCGAGTCACAGCCTGCTCACCAACGACGGAGGCGAAGTCGCCCACGCCGCCCAGCCTGCCCCGCAAAATGCCGTCGCACAGTTGTGGGCCGCCCCCGTCACCGATCCCAACGGCAAACCGCAATCGCTGAACCTGTTCAAGGGCCATCCGGTCGTGATCAATTTCTGGGCGTCGTGGTGCGGGCCTTGCGTCGAAGAAATGCCGGCGCTGTCGCAGTTGCAGCGTCAGTACGCACACAAGGGCATCGAGTTTGTCGGACTAGGTGTTGATTCCGACAAAAACGTGCAGGCCTTCCTGCAAAAGGTGCAGATTAACTACCCCGTGTTTGTAATTGGCTTTGGCGGCGCGGACCTCGCCCGCGCCTTCGGCAATAATGCGGGCGGCCTGCCGTTTACTGTCGTGATTGACGCTAAAGGCAACGTTCGGTCGACAAAATTAGGTCAAATCCAGCCAGCCGAGCTGAAGCAGACACTCGACGCGCTTTGAGTTTCACATTGTTTTGAGCATGAGATGCCGTCAAAACCGGCAAGAATCCATGCAAATTGCGTAAAATTGCCGGAAGATGCAACGCTTGAGCATATATTGGAAGCCGCCGAAATCAATCCTTACGCGCGTGAAACTAGACAAGTTTCTCTAATCAGCGCTAAAGTGCGCCCAATTCCACGGAAATAGAAGCAACCATGACGCGACTGCTGGTACTGCACGGACCTAACCTCAACCTTCTCGGCACCCGGGAACCTGAGGTCTACGGTCATGTGACGTTGCCGCAGATCGATCAGGCACTGGCCGACCGCGCAGCGGACGCTGGTGTCGAACTGGCCTCGTTCCAGAGCAATCACGAAG
Organism: Paraburkholderia sp.; assembly: GCF_049581445.1. GTDB lineage: Bacteria > Pseudomonadota > Gammaproteobacteria > Burkholderiales > Burkholderiaceae > Paraburkholderia. Next base: position 6,688 of record NZ_JBAURZ010000055.1, read on the forward strand.
GCGCTCTGGTGGATCGCATCCAATCCGCACGGATCGAAAAAACCGATTTCATTCTGATCAATCCCGCTGCCTACACGCACACCAGCGTGGCCATTCGGGACGCACTGGCGGGCGTCGGCATCCCGTTCGTCGAGATTCATCTGTCGAATGTGCATCGTCGCGAAACGTTCCGGCATCACTCGTATTTTTCCGACCAGGCAGAGGGCGTTATCTGCGGCCTTGGCTGGAAGGGATATCTTTACGCGCTCGAATTCGCGCTCGACCGGCTCGCCGCCGGCTCGTCGCGCGGCTGATTCCAACAAACCTGTATTGCGCCGGCAGGCACAGCCGCCGGCACTTCACGCATTAAAAGGGGATGCCCAATGGATCTACGTAAACTGAAGACTCTGATCGACCTCGTCTCCGAGTCCGGTATTTCCGAACTGGAAGTGACTGAGGGCGAAGGCAAGGTCCGCATCGTCAAGAATGCGCCGCCGGTTTACGTGCA
>NZ_JBAURZ010000056.1:0-42161 GCF_049581445.1 Paraburkholderia sp.
CCGCAGATGCACGCGCCGCCGTGCCGCAGCGAGCGTCGACGCGAGCGCGGATGAGAGGCGGGTCAGCATGAATTCCTCCGATGGCATGTGATGGTGGTTTTTATCATCGAGACGCAATATTTTGACACGCGGGGCGGCAAAAGATTGTGCGGATCCGACAAGGTGTGCACTGCGCGAGCTGCATACAAGGTGAATAACGTGCCACCGCGCTTGCTTATTCCAGGCGACGCATCCTATGATCCGCGCTTCGGACGAATCAGAGGAGCTGCGCATGGCGGCGAAGTGGGGGCGCGCTATCGCGGCGCTGACAGCGGTGGTGTTGACGGCAGCGCAGGTGGCCGCGCACGCGGCGGCTCCAGCGGCGAATCAGGTGCCAGGCGGCAAACCGATCCAGTTGGCCCTGATCGAAGGCATGTCGGGCCCGTTTGCGAACGCCGGGGCGGCGGTGGAGCGCAATCTGCGCTTTGGCGTCGAGCAGGTGAACGCACAAGGCGGCGTGAAACTGGCCGACGGCGCGCATCCGCTCGAACTCGTCGTGCTGGACAGCAAGGGCAGCACGGAAGAGGCGCTGGTGCAGTTGCGAGCGGCGGCGGACCAGCATATTGGCTACATCCTGCAAGGCAACAGTTCAGCGGTCGCGGCGGCGTTGATTAGCGCCGTTGAGAAGCAGAACAGCCGCGAACCCGACAACCGCGAACTCTTCCTCAACTATTCCGCGGACGACCCCGCGCTCACCAACGCAAACTGCAGCTTCTGGCATTTCCGCTTCGACGCACACGCGGGCATGCGAATGGACGCGCTCGTGGACGTGATCCAGCGTGATCAGTCGGTGAAGAAGGTGTACCTGCTGAACCAGGACTACAGCTTCGGCCACGACGTGAGCAACCTGGCGCGCTCGGCGCTGGCCACAAAGCGGCCTGATATCACGATTGTCGGCGACGAGTTTCACCCGATTGGCCGCGTGAAGGACTTCGCGCCGTATGTCGCGAAAATCCGTGCGAGCGGCGCGGATGCGGTCATCACGGGCAATTGGGGCAACGATCTGACGCTGCTCGTCAAGGCGGCGCGCGAGCAGGGGCTCGACACCCGGTTCTACACGTTCTACGGCAACAGTCTGGGCGCCCCGGCGGCACTCGGTGACGCGGGCGTGAAACGGGTGATGGCAGTGGCCGATTGGCACCCGAACGCCGGCGGGGCGGACTCGGACGCGTGGTACAAGGCGTTCCGCACCCGTTTCCCAGCCGCTCAGGACGACTACCCGGTGTTGCGTATGGTACTGATGGTCCAGATGCTCGCCACGGCGATGGACAAGGCCGGCAGCGCCCAGCCCGAAGCGGTGGCGAAAGCGCTGGAAGGGATGAAGTTCGATAACGGCTTCCACCCGTCGTGGATGCGCGCCGACGACCATCAGTTGATCCAGCCCCTTTATGTCATGGAGATGGACAAGGCCGGTACGCCGGGCGTGCGCTTCGATAACGAAGGCTCCGGCTACGGCTTCCGCACGGTGCTGGCGCTGCCACCCGAGCGCACGGTGCCGGCCACGACATGCCACATGACGCGGCCTTGAATCCGCCTGTAACAGCAGGACTCGCGGGGTGTTTGGCTTGTGCTACAATACGCCCCTCGTTGTAATCCACGGCACGGCCTTTCTTCCGTGACCGCCTGTCTAGTTTCTAAGGAAATTGATATGTCCGCAGTTGAAACAAGCAAGAAGTCCGAAGTCGTTGCGCAATTCGCACGCGCTGCAAACGATACCGGATCCCCCGAAGTGCAGGTCGCTCTGCTGACGACCCGCATCAACGAACTGACCGTTCACTTCAAGGCCCACACGAAGGATCACCACAGCCGCCGCGGTCTGCTGCGCATGGTGAGCCGCCGTCGTAAGCTGCTCGACTACCTGAAGGGTAAGGATGCGGATCGTTACCGCTCGCTGATCGAGAAGCTGGGTCTGCGTAAGTAATCGGGCGCGCGATTAGGCGCTCTCAGCAAGATGCCTGTGTCAGTTCACTGATACAGGCATTTTGTTTTTGCACGGTGCGCTTCATGTGAGGTGCACTGATCATTGTCCGCGGTAGCGTGCCGGTTCATGCGGCGGGCAATATGAAACATGGCCGGGCTTCAGGGGCAGAGCTTTGTGTCATTCCAGCGGTTCGCGCGCTAGGGCGTGGTTCTCTGGAATGGCATAACACTACTCTTCCCATGCGGCGCCGGTCCTGGCGTTGCCGCGCCGCTTCTGGTCCGCGCGGCATTACGAAGAGGAAAAGAAATGACTATGTTCAATAAGATCGTCAAAGAATTTAAGTGGGGACAACATAACGTTCGCCTCGAAACCGGTGAAGTCGCTCGTCAGGCGAGCGGCGCCGTTATCGTCGACATCGAAGATACCGTTGTGCTGGCAACCGTGGTCGGCGCCAAGACCGCCAAGCCGGGTCAGGATTTCTTCCCGCTGACCGTCGACTACCTCGAAAAGACCTACGCAGCCGGCAAGATCCCGGGTGGATTCTTCCGCCGCGAAGGCCGTCCGTCGGAAGGTGAAACGCTGACCTCGCGCCTGATCGACCGTCCGCTGCGCCCCCTGTTCCCGGAAGGCTTCTACAACGAAGTCCAGGTCGTGATCCACGTCCTGTCGCTGAACCCGGAAATTCCCGCTGACATTCCCGCGCTGATCGGCGCGTCGGCGGCGCTCGCCATTTCCGGTCTGCCGTTCAACGGCCCGGTCGGCGCAGCACGCGTGGCCTACATCAACAACGAATACGTGTTGAACCCGACGCGTCCGCAAATGAAGGAATCGGCGCTCGACCTGATCGTCGCCGGTACGGAACGCGCGGTGCTGATGGTGGAATCGGAAGCGCAGCAACTGAGCGAAGAAGTGATGCTGGGCGGCGTGGTCTTTGGTCATGAGCAGATGCAGATCGCGATCGACGCGATTCATGAACTGGTCCGCGAAGGCGGCAAGCCGGAATGGGACTGGAAGCCGGCAGCGAAGAACGAACCGCTGATCGCGCGCGTGACGGAACTGGCGCAAGCCGACCTGCTCGCTGCTTACCAGATCCGCGACAAGCAAGCCCGTTCGGCCAAGCTGAAGGAAGTCTACGCAGCGACGTCGGCGAAGCTGGAAGAAGATGCTGCGGCAGCCGGTACGGTTGCGGCTGATAAGGCTACCGTCGGCAACGTGCTGTTCGACATCGAAGCGAAGATCGTCCGTACGCAGATCCTCGACGGCGAGCCGCGTATCGACGGCCGCGACACGCGCACTGTGCGCCCGATCGAAATCCGTACCGGCGTGTTGCCGCGTACGCACGGTTCGGCACTCTTCACGCGTGGCGAAACGCAGGCGCTGGTGGTTGCAACGCTGGGTACGAAGGGCGACGAGCAAAACATCGACGCGCTTGAAGGCGAGTACCGCGAACGCTTCATGCTCCACTACAACATGCCTCCGTTCGCAACCGGCGAAACGGGTCGCGTCGGTTCGCCGAAGCGCCGTGAAATCGGTCACGGCCGTCTGGCCAAGCGCGCACTGGCAGCTTGCCTGCCGAGCGCCGACGAATTCGGCTACTCGATCCGCGTGGTGTCGGAAATCACGGAATCGAATGGTTCGTCGTCGATGGCTTCGGTGTGCGGCGGCTGCCTCGCATTGATGGACGCTGGCGTGCCGATGAAGGCGCACGTCGCTGGCATCGCAATGGGCCTGATCCTCGAAGGTAACAAGTTTGCTGTCCTGTCGGACATCCTCGGCGACGAAGATCACCTCGGCGACATGGACTTCAAGGTAGCGGGTACCGAGCAAGGCGTGACCGCGCTGCAGATGGACATCAAGATCCAGGGCATCACCAAGGAAATCATGCAGGTCGCTCTCGCGCAAGCGAAGGAAGGCCGCATGCACATCCTCGGCAAGATGACCTCGGCGGTGTCGGGCGCGAACACTGTGCTGTCGGACTACGCACCGCGCATGATCACCATCAAGATCAACCCGGAAAAGATCCGCGACGTGATCGGCAAGGGTGGTTCGGTGATCCGCGCGCTGACCGAAGAAACCGGCACGACGATCGATATTTCGGACGACGGCGTCGTCACCATCGCCAGCACGAGCAGCGAAGGGATGGCCGAAGCGAAGAAGCGTATTGAGAACATCACGCTGGAAGTCGAAGTGGGCCAGGTCTACGAAGGCACCGTGCTCAAGCTGCTGGACTTCGGCGCGATCGTGAACATCCTGCCGGGCAAGGACGGTCTGCTGCACATCTCCGAGATCGCCAACGAGCGTATCAAGGACATCAACGACTACCTGAAGGACGGCCAGCAAGTTAAGGTCAAGGTCATCCAGACGGACGAGAAGGGTCGTGTGCGTTTGTCGGCCAAGGCGTTGCTGAACGACGCCGCGAACGGCGCGCCGCAAGGCGAACCCACGCCGCAGTAATGCGGTAGCAGGGTGACGGCCGGCAGCGCGAATGCGCGCCGGCCGTTTTTCATGCAGGGTGGATTGCATTGCAAACTCACGGGACATTGAATTGGCTCAGTATCAGGTTTGCAGCGCAATCCAAACCTTGGAGGTGACTTAGATGAAAGCGATCGAAATTACCGAATTCGGTGCGCCGGAAGTCTTGAAGCTCGCGGAGCGGCCCACGCCGCAACTGAAAGCGGGTGAGGTACTGATCAAGGTGGCAGCCTCCGGCGTGAATCGTCCGGACGTGTTCCAGCGCAAGGGCGGCTACGCGCCGCCGCCGGGCGCGTCGGATCTTCCGGGGCTGGAGGTGGCAGGTGAAATTGTCGGCGGTACGATTGATGAAAAGCACAATCCGTTCGGCCTGAAGATGGGTGACCGGGTGTGCGCATTGCTGGCTGGCGGCGGCTACGCAGAATTGGCGGCCGCGCCGCTTACGCAATGCTTGCCGGTGCCTGCGGGATTCTCGGATATCGAGGCCGCGTCGCTGCCGGAAACGTTCTTCACGGTGTGGAGCAACGTATTCGAGCGCGCGCATCTGGGCGCGGGCGAGGGCGGTGCGAACGAAACGCTGCTGGTGCAGGGTGGCTCGAGTGGTATTGGCGTGACGGCGATCCAGATTGCGCACGCGCTCGGCTTTCGAGTCTTCGCCACGGCGGGGTCGGACGACAAATGCCGAGCTTGCGAGGCGCTCGGCACGGAGCGTGCGATCAACTATAAAACCGAAGATTTCGTCGAAGTCATTAAGTCGCTGACGAATGACCGCGGCGTCGACGTGATTCTCGACATGGTGGCCGGCAACTACGTACCGCGCGAACTGACCGCGCTCGCCGATGGCGGCCGGATTGTGGTGATCGCGACGCTTGGCGGCGCGAAGGCCGAGTTGAATCTGCACGAAATCTTGCGGCGGCGTTTGACCATCACGGGTTCGACGCTGCGGCCGCGGCCAGTTGAGTTCAAGGCGAAGATCGCGGCCCAGCTCAAGGCCACGGTATGGCCGCACCTTGAAGATGGCAGCATCAAGCCGGTGATTTACAAGGTGTTTCCGGCCGCGCAAGCTGCCGACGCGCATGCGCTGATGGAGAGCAGCACGCACGTCGGCAAGATCATGTTGAGCTGGGGTGCCGATGCTTGACAGGGTGGCGCGGACGGGGGCGGTTTGACCCGGTCCGCCTGGTCGAAGTAAAATTGCGTGTTTTGCGTGCGCTGCGTGGTCCGAATGGGCGGGCAGTACGGTACCAATCCGCGGTGTAAATTCGGCGCAAACCGGGTCCACCGCCACGACAAGACGAGACGATGCCGAAACAACGAGCGAAAGTGGTAGTCGGTAACTGGAAGATGCACGGACGGCTCGCTGATAACGCGGTCCTGCTCAAGGCGGTGGCGCAAGGCGCGGCCGATTTGCCGGAGAACGTGCTGGTTGGTGTCTGTGTACCGTTTCCATACCTGGCGCAAGCGCAGGCGTTGCTAGCGGACAGCCGGGTTGTCTGGGGCGCGCAGGACGTCTCTGCGCATACAGAGGGTGCCTACACTGGCGAAGTGGCCGCGCCCATGGTCGTTGACTACGGTGCCTCGCTCGCGATTGTCGGGCACTCGGAGCGCAGGAATTACCACGGCGAAAGCGTGGAATTGGTGGCCGTCAAGACTCAACGTGTGTTGGAAGCGGGGTTGACGCCAATCGTCTGCGTAGGCGAAACGCTGGAACAGCGTGACGCGGGTGAAACGAGCCAGGTAGTGGGTACGCAACTCGATGCCGTGCTGGCAAAGTTGTCGCCGCAAGAGGCGGTCCGCATTGTGGTTGCGTATGAGCCCATCTGGGCGATCGGCACTGGCGAGAGCGCCACGTCGCAACAGGCGCAGGAAGTGCATGCGTTTCTGCGTGGACGTCTTGTGGCAAAGGGTGCTCCCGATGTGCCGTTGTTGTATGGCGGCAGCGTGAAACCGGAAAATGCGGAAGAATTATTCCGTCAGCCGGATATCGACGGTGGCCTGATTGGCGGTGCGTCGTTGAAGTACAAGGATTTCCTGGCAATTTGCGAGGCGGCAGGCGCGGTCAGCGTCACGCAATAAGCGGATTGTTGGGGCGAGGAAGACCCCATTGCGTATGGCATACCTTGTGCCGTGCGATTAATAAAGACTCAGGTGAGTGTGATGCTGTATTTGAAAACTTTGATTATCGTCGTTCAGTTGTTGTCGGCGCTTGGGGTCATTGGCCTCGTGTTGCTGCAGCACGGCAAAGGCGCCGACATGGGCGCTGCTTTTGGCAGCGGTGCGTCGGGTAGTCTGTTCGGTGCGACGGGTTCGGCGAACTTCCTCTCGCGCACTACCGCGGTTCTGGCAGCAATCTTTTTTATTACCACATTGACGCTCACATATCTTGGCGCATATCACGCCAAGCCTTCTGCTGGCTTGCTCGGCACGGTGGCGACGGCTCCGGTTGCGGCTTCATCTGCAGCCATGCCGGGTGGTGCTTCTGCTGCTGCGCCGGCAGCGGCAGCGTCGACCCCGGGCCAGGACGTGCCGAAATAAATTTTCGTACAAGTGTGCTCTTGTGCGTTGAACAAACTGTTTAAACCAGTTACAATTCAAGTCTTGAAGCGATTCGCGGGTTTTATAAGTTTATTTCCCGGATTGCATACAGTGCCGACGTGGTGAAATTGGTAGACACGCTATCTTGAGGGGGTAGTGGCGTAAGCTGTGCGAGTTCGAGTCTCGCCGTCGGCACCAATGTTATCTAATGCCAGCCGCTTGCTTCGCTCTCGGCTGGCATTTTCGCTTCTGGCTTGGTGTTTGCGTTTAGCTTGCAACGTCAAGCACGCCGAAGTGGTTTCGCGTCGGGTGAGTCCCCTCCCCGGCGGCATTCACAACCAACCGATTGAGGATAGTCTTGAACCTCGCAGCCTATTACCCCGTCTTGTTGTTCCTCCTGGTGGGTACCGGTTTAGGCGTAGCACTGGTCAGTATCGGTAAGATCCTCGGTCCGAACAAGCCCGATACCGAGAAGAACGCACCGTACGAGTGCGGCTTCGAGGCATTCGAAGATGCGCGCATGAAGTTTGACGTGCGCTACTATCTTGTCGCCATTCTCTTCATCATCTTCGATCTTGAAACCGCGTTCCTGTTTCCGTGGGGCGTAGCTCTGCGTGACATCGGCTGGCCGGGCTTCATGGCAATGATGATTTTCCTGCTCGAGTTCCTGTTAGGTTTTGCCTACATTTGGAAGAAGGGCGGCCTCGACTGGGAATGATGGATTAATCGCCGGTTTGCGTGGGTGGCCAACGCTAGCCGCCCCGTCTGGAGTGGAAAGCAAATGAGTATCGAAGGGGTCTTGAAGGAAGGGTTTGTCACCACCACGGCTGACAAGCTGATCAACTGGACGCGCACCGGCTCGCTGTGGCCGATGACGTTCGGTCTTGCGTGTTGCGCGGTCGAGATGATGCATGCGGGTGCAGCCCGTTATGACCTCGACCGTTTTGGCGTTGTGTTTCGTCCGAGTCCGCGGCAGTCGGACGTGATGATCGTCGCCGGCACGCTGTGCAACAAGATGGCGCCCGCTCTGCGCAAGGTGTACGACCAGATGGCCGAGCCGCGCTGGGTGATTTCGATGGGCTCGTGCGCGAACGGCGGCGGCTACTACCACTACTCGTATTCGGTGGTGCGTGGCTGTGACCGGATCGTGCCGGTCGACGTCTATGTACCGGGTTGTCCGCCGACCGCCGAAGCGCTGGTCTACGGCGTGATCCAGTTGCAGGCGAAGATCCGTCGTACCAACACCATCGCCCGTCAATAAGGCCAAAGCCTCCCCACTATATGGCAAGCAAACTCGAGACCCTGAAAGCGAACCTCGAGGCGGCCTTTGGCGGCCGCCTGCTGAGCGTCACCGAAGCAATCGGTGAGCTGACGATCGTCGTAAAGACAAGCGAATATCTCGACGTGGTCACGCATCTGCGCGACGACGCATCGCTGCACTTCGAACAACTGGTCGACCTGTGTGGCGTCGACTACCAGACCTACGGCGATGGTGCATACGACGGTCCGCGTTTCGCGGCGGTACTGCATCTGCTGTCGGTATCGAACAACTGGCGTGTGCGTGTCCGCGTGTTCGCACCGGACGACGAAGTGCCGCTGATTCCCTCGGTCGTGGATGTCTGGAGTTCGGCCAACTGGTACGAGCGCGAAGCCTTCGACCTTTACGGCATCGTCTTCGAAGGACACCCTGACCTGCGCCGCATCTTGACCGACTATGGTTTCATCGGTCACCCGTTCCGCAAGGATTTCCCAGTCTCCGGTTACGTCGAAATGCGTTACGACCCGGAAGAGAAGCGCGTCGTCTATCAGCCGGTGACGATCGAGCCGCGGGAAATCACGCCGCGCGTGATCCGCGAGGATCGCTATGGCGGTCTGAAACACTAAGAGAACGCCATGGCAGAGATCAAAAACTACACGCTCAACTTCGGCCCTCAGCACCCGGCCGCGCACGGTGTGCTGCGCCTTGTGCTCGAACTGGACGGCGAAGTGATCCAGCGCGCCGATCCGCACATCGGCCTCCTGCATCGCGCTACTGAAAAGCTGGCGGAAACGAAGACGTTCATCCAGTCCGTGCCGTACATGGACCGTCTCGACTACGTGTCGATGATGGTCAACGAGCACGGCTACGTGATGGCCATCGAAAAGCTGCTGGGCATCGACGTGCCGATCCGCGCGCAGTACATCCGCGTGCTGTTCGACGAAATCACGCGCGTGCTGAACCACTTGATGTGGATCGGCTCGCACGCACTCGACGTCGGCGCGATGGCGGTGTTTCTGTATGCGTTCCGCGAACGCGAAGATTTGATGGACGTGTACGAAGCGGTGTCCGGAGCCCGGATGCACGCTGCTTACTACCGTCCGGGTGGCGTGTACCGCGATCTGCCTGAAGCCATGCCGCAGTACAAGGCTTCGAAGATTCGCAACGCGAAGGCGCTGTCGAAGATGAACGAGACCCGGCAGGGTTCGTTGCTCGACTTCATTGACGACTTCTTCACCCGTTTCCCGCATTGCGTAGACGAATACGAAACCCTCCTCACCGACAACCGGATCTGGAAGCAACGTCTGGTTGGCATTGGTGTGGTCAGCCCGGAGCGTGCTCTGCAACTGGGCATGACCGGCGCGATGCTGCGCGGTTCGGGCATCGAGTGGGATCTGCGCAAGAAGCAGCCGTATGAAGTCTATGACAAGATGGATTTCGACATTCCGGTTGGCGTGAATGGCGATTGTTACGACCGGTACCTGGTGCGCGTCGAAGAAATGCGTCAATCTACTCGCATTGCGAAACAGTGCGTTGAGTGGTTGCGCAAGAATCCAGGCCCCGTAATGATCGACAATCATAAGATTGCGCCGCCGTCGCGTGTCGGCATGAAGTCGAACATGGAAGAGCTGATTCACCATTTCAAGCTCTTTACGGAAGGCTTCCATGTGCCCGAAGGCGAGGCGTATGCCGCTGTCGAACATCCGAAGGGCGAGTTCGGCATCTATCTGATCTCCGATGGCGCGAACAAGCCTTATCGCCTGAAGATTCGCGCGCCGGGTTATGCGCATCTGGCCGCGCTCGACGAAATGGCGCGCGGTCACATGATCGCCGACGCCGTGACGATCATCGGTACGCAAGACATCGTGTTTGGCGAAATCGATCGTTAAGAGCGGTTTTCATCGTGGCGTGTGCGTCGAAGTCGCAGCAGGCGCACGTCAAGCAAAGGAACGCCGGGTCTGTCGCAACAGGTAGCAAGCGACAGGTTTTCGTTCGGTAGGAATTGAAAGAGTCGTGTCTGAAAATGATCTCAGCTGAAGGCCTGAAAGAAATCGATCGTGCGATCGCGAAGTATCCCGCCGGTCTGCAACAGTCCGCCGTCATGGCGGCGTTGGCCGTTGCTCAGGAAGAGCATGGCTGGCTGTCGCCCGATCTGATGCAGTTCGTCGCGAACTATCTCGGCATGCCCGCCGTCGCCGTGCAGGAGGTTGCGACCTTCTACACGATGTACGAGACCTCGCCGGTCGGCAAGCACAAGATCACGCTCTGCACGAACCTGCCGTGCCAGTTGGGTCCGGACGGTGGCTCGGAGAACGCCGCCGAATACCTGAAGCAGAAGCTCGGTATCGACTTCGGCGAAACCACGGCAGACGGCAAGTTCACCTTGAAAGAAGGTGAGTGCATGGGGTCGTGCGGCGATGCACCGGTGATGCTGGTGAACAACCATCGCATGTGCAGCTTCATGAGCCGCGCGAAGATCGACCAGCTGCTCGAGGAGCTTTCGAAATGACGTCTCTCCATGATCGTCACATTAAACCGCTGATTCTCGCCGGCCTGAATGGTGACAACTGGCATCTCGAAGACTACGTGGCGCGCGGCGGTTACGTCCAGCTGCGCCGTATTCTGGAAGAGAAGATTCCGCCGGAGCAGGTGATCGCCGACGTAAAGGCGTCGGGCCTGCGTGGCCGCGGCGGTGCAGGCTTCCCGACCGGCCTGAAGTGGAGCTTCATGCCGCGTCAGTTCCCGGGGCAGAAGTACCTCGTCTGCAATTCGGACGAAGGCGAACCGGGCACGTTCAAGGATCGCGACATCCTGCGCTGGAATCCGCATGCGTTGATCGAAGGCATGGCCATCGGTGCGTACGCGATGGGCATCACGGTCGGCTACAACTATATTCACGGCGAGATTTTCGCCGAGTACCGCCGTTTCGAAGAAGCGCTGGAAGAAGCGCGCCGCGCCGGTTACCTCGGCGACAACATCATGGGCTCGGGCTTCTCGTTCCAGTTGCACGCGCACCATGGTTACGGCGCGTACATCTGCGGCGAAGAAACAGCGTTGCTCGAGTCGCTGGAAGGCAAGAAGGGCCAGCCGCGCTTCAAGCCGCCGTTCCCGGCGAGCTTCGGCGTGTACGGTAAGCCAACCACGATCAATAACACCGAGACGTTCGCGGCGGTGCCGTTCCTGTTGACGGTCGGCCCGCAGACGTACCTTGAATTGGGTAAGCCGAATAACGGTGGCACGAAGATCTTCTCGGTTTCGGGCGACGTCGAGCGTCCGGGCAACTATGAAGTTCCGCTCGGTACGCCGTTCGCGACGCTGCTGGATCTCGCGGGCGGCATGCGCGGCGGCAAGAAGATCAAGGCCGTGATTCCTGGCGGCTCGTCCGCGCCGGTGATTCCGGGCGAGATGATGATGCATACCGACATGGACTATGACTCGATCGCCAAGGCGGGGTCGATGCTCGGTTCGGGCGCGGTGATCGTGATGGACGAGACGCGTTGCATGGTGCGTTCGCTGCTGCGTCTGTCGTACTTCTATTACGAAGAGTCCTGCGGTCAGTGCACGCCGTGTCGTGAAGGCACGGGCTGGCTGTATCGCGTCGTGCATCGTATCGAGCACGGCCTCGGCCGCCAGGAAGATCTGGATCTGCTGAACTCGGTGGCCGGCAACATCATGGGCCGCACGATATGCGCGCTTGGCGATGCAGCAGCCATGCCGGTGCGCGGCATGCTCAAGCATTATTGGGACGAATTCGAATATCACGTCACTCACAAGCACTGCCTCGTGGGCGATCATGCCGGCGCAGCAACAGCTTCGGAAACGGTGGCGGCGTAGGCCAGCCAACAGAAGCGTCAACCGCGGGGATCATCGCCGTGTGGCGATGAACGGGCGAACGATTGAGCGGCAACAGGTTAAGGAAGATTGACCATCATGGTTGAACTTGAAATAGACGGCAAGAAAGTAGAGGTGCCTGAAGGCAGCATGGTGATCCAGGCTGCGCATAAGGTCGACACGTATATCCCCCACTTCTGCTATCACAAGAAGCTGTCGATTGCGGCCAACTGCCGGATGTGTCTGGTCGACGTCGAAAAGATGCCGAAGGCTGTCCCCGCATGTGCCACGCCGGTGTCCGCAGGCATGATTGTGCGCACCAAGTCCGACAAGGCGGTGCAGGGTCAGCAAGCCGTGATGGAATTCCTGCTGATCAACCATCCGCTGGATTGCCCGATCTGCGATCAGGGCGGCGAATGCCAGTTGCAGGATCTGGCGGTGGGCTACGGCAAGTCGGCCTCGCGCTATAGCGAAGAAAAGCGCGTCGTGTTCCACAAGAACGTCGGCCCGCTGATCTCGATGGAAGAAATGTCGCGTTGCATCCACTGCACGCGTTGCGTCCGCTTTGGCCAGGAAGTGGCCGGTGTGATGGAACTGGGCATGCTGGGCCGTGGCGAGCATTCGGAAATTACTTCGTTCGTCGGCAAGACGGTGGACTCCGAACTGTCGGGCAACATGATCGATCTGTGCCCGGTCGGCGCGCTGACCAGCAAGCCGTTCCGTTACAGCGCCCGTACGTGGGAACTGTCGCGCCGTAAGTCGGTGAGCCCGCACGATTCCGTCGGCGCGAACCTGGTGGTGCAGGTCAAGAACAACCGCGTGATGCGCGTGCTGCCGTTCGAAAACGAAGCCATCAACGAATGCTGGATTTCGGACAAGGATCGTTTCTCGTACGAAGCCCTGAATAGCCCGGAACGTCTTACGAAGCCGATGCTGAAGCAAGACGGCAAGTGGATCGAAACCGACTGGCAGAGCGCGCTCGACTACGTCGTTAAGGGTCTGAAGGGCATCAAGGCCGACCATGGCGCCGATGCGCTGGCCGCACTCGGTAGCGTTCATAGCACGGTCGAAGAACTGTTCCTGTTGAAGCAACTCGCGCAAGCGGTCGGCACGCCTAACGTCGACTTCCGTCTGCGCCAGTCGGATTTCTCGGCGCCGGTGAACGGCGCTCCGTGGCTTGGCACGAAGATCGCCGATCTGTCGAACGTCGATGCCGCCGTGGTGATCGGTTCGGATCTGCGTCGCGATCATCCGCTGTTCGCCGCACGTCTGCGTCAAGCGGCCAAGAGCGGCACGAAGCTCACGCTCGTGCAGGCCACGAACGACGACGCGCTGATCCCGCAAGCACAACGTGTCGTAGCCGCGCCGTCTGCGTGGCTTGCCGAAATCGCCGGTATCGCCGGCGCAGTTTCTGAAGCGCGCGGTGCAGCCCTGCCGGAAGCGTTTGCCGGCACGCAGCCGAGCGACGCACACAAGCAAGTCGCCGCATCGTTGGCTGCAGGCGAAAACCGCGTCGTGCTGCTCGGCAATGGCGCTGTGCGCCATCCGGACTTTGCACGTATCCACGCAGCGGCTCAATGGATCGCGGACACTACGGACGCCACGCTGGGCTTCCTGACCGAAGGCGCGAACACGGTGGGCGCTCACCTCGTCGGCGCGCTGCCGGGCGAAGGCGGTCTGAACGCTCGCGAAGTATTCGAGCAGCCGCGCAAGGGTTATGTGCTGCTCAACGTCGAACCTGAGTTCGATACGGCGAATCCGGCGCAGGCACTGGCGGCGCTGAATCAGGCCGAAATGGTCGTGGTGATGTCGCCGTTCCAGACGGGCGCGGAATACGCTGACGTGCTGCTGCCGATTGCGCCGTTCACGGAAACAGCCGGCACGTTTGTGAGTGCAGAAGGCACGGTGCAGACTTTCAACGGTGTGGTGCGTCCGCTTGGTGACACGCGTCCGGCCTGGAAGGTGTTGCGCGTGCTAGGCAGCCTGCTGGGCCTGCCGGGCTTTGAATTCGATACCGCTGAAGAAGTGCGTTCGGCTGCGTTGGGCGACGGCGAAATCATCTCGCGTCTGTCGAACGAAACAGGCGTCGTGGTGGCGCACGGTGTTGCAGCGAAGGCCGCTGAAGGTGCCTTCGAACGCATCGCTGATGTACCGATCTACCACGCCGACGCGCTGGTTCGTCGTGCGGAATCGCTGCATCTGACGGCAGCCGCGCGTGCGGCGAACGCAGTCGGTTTGCCGGCTGGGCTGTTTGACAAGCTGGGTCTGAAAGACGGCGACGCGGTGCGTGTCCGTCAGGGCGAGCGCTCGGTGCAATTGCCGGCCGTGCGCGATGCGAATCTTGCGGAGACAGTCGTCCGCGTATCGGCGGCCACGCCTGCCGGTGCAGCGCTGGGCAGCCTGTTCGGTGAACTGCTGGTGGAGAAGGCGTAAATGAGCTTGTTCGATTCGATCAACTCGGGCGGCACCCAGCTTCTCGGTGTGGCATGGCCCACGGTGTGGGCACTGGTGCGCATCCTGGTGGTGGCCGTCGTGATCCTGCTGTGCGTGGCTTATCTGATCCTCTGGGAGCGTAAGCTGATCGGCTGGATGCACGTGCGTATCGGTCCGAACCGCGTCGGCCCGGCGGGTTTGCTGCAGCCTATCGCCGACGTGCTGAAACTGTTGCTCAAGGAAGTGATTCAGCCCGCCCAGGCGAGCCGCTGGATCTACCTGATCGCGCCGATCATGGTGGTGGTGCCGGCTTTCGCGGTCTGGGCGGTGATTCCGTTCCAGGCGGGCGCGGTGCTCGGCGACATCAACGCCGGTCTGCTGTATGCGATGGCGATTTCGTCGATCGGCGTGTACGGCGTGATTCTCGCCGGCTGGGCCTCGAACTCGAAGTACGCGTTTCTTGGCGCCATGCGCGCCGCGGCACAGATGGTGTCGTACGAAATTTCGATGGGCTTCGCGCTCGTCGTCGTGCTGATGACGTCGGGCAGCCTGAACCTGTCGGACATCGTCAATTCGCAGGAGCGCGGCATCTTTGCCGGCTACGGCCTGAACTTCCTGTCGTGGAACTGGCTGCCGCTCTTGCCGATGTTCGTCGTCTACTTCATCTCGGGCATCGCGGAAACGAACCGCCACCCGTTCGACGTGGTGGAAGGGGAGTCGGAAATCGTCGCGGGTCACATGATCGATTACTCGGGTATGGCGTTCGCGCTGTTCTTCCTCGCCGAGTACATCAACATGATCGTGATCTCGGCGCTGGCAGCCACGCTGTTCCTCGGCGGCTGGAGCGCACCGTTCGGTTTCCTGTCCTTCATCCCGGGCGTGTTCTGGCTCGTGCTGAAAGTTTTCATGTTGTTGTCGATATTCATCTGGGCACGCGCCACATTCCCGCGCTACCGATATGACCAGATCATGCGTCTGGGCTGGAAGGTGTTCATTCCAGTCAGCGTGGTGTGGCTGATCGTAGTCGGCTTCTGGATCATGTCGCCGTTGAATATCTGGAAATAAAGGGCGGATGAAACCATGACCGCAATTCAAAACTTCTTCAAGACCTTCTTCCTGACGGAGTTGCTCAAGGGCCTCGCGCTGACCGGACGTTACACGTTCCAGCGCAAGATCACCGTGCAATTCCCGGAAGAGAAGACCCCGATTTCGCCGCGCTTTCGCGGGCTGCACGCGCTGCGCCGCTATGAGAACGGCGAAGAGCGCTGCATTGCCTGCAAGCTTTGCGAAGCGGTGTGTCCGGCACTCGCCATCACGATCGAATCGGAAACGCGCGCGGATAACACCCGCCGTACGACGCGTTACGACATCGATCTGACCAAGTGCATCTTCTGCGGTTTCTGCGAAGAAAGCTGCCCCGTCGATTCGATCGTCGAGACGCACATCCTCGAGTATCACGGCGAAAAGCGCGGCGACCTGTACTTCACGAAGGACATGCTGCTGGCAGTGGGCGACCGCTATGAAACGGAGATCGCTGCGAACAAGGCAGCCGATGCGCCGTACCGTTAAAGCGCTTTTGTTTGACGTATCACGTTGCACCGGCCTGCACTCGGGCCGTAGGCTGCTGCTTGACGCTGTAGCGCGGCGCACTTGTGCCAAAGAACAATGCCTGACGATGGCCTAACGATGAACCGGTAATCATGGAATTCACGACCGTACTGTTCTACATCTTTGCTCTGCTCCTGGTGGTGTCAGGGCTGAAGGTGATCACCTCACGCAACCCGGTGGCGTCGGCACTGTTTCTCGTGCTCGCGTTCTTCAACGCCGCGGCGATCTGGATGCTGCTGCAGGCCGAGTTTCTCGCGATCCTGCTGGTGCTGGTGTATGTGGGCGCGGTGATGGTGCTGTTCCTGTTCGTCGTGATGATGCTGGACATCAATCTCGACGTGCTGCGCAAAGACTTCAAACGCTTCGTGCCGATGGCCACTCTGGTGGGCGCGATCATCGTGGTCGAAACCGCGCTGGTCCTGTGGCACGGCTTTGGCGCTACCGTGACGCCGCTGCGCGACACGACGGTAGCGGCCGGCGGCGCGATGGCGGGTTGGTCGAATACGCGTCTGATCGGTAAAGTCATTTACACCGACTACATCTTCGCCTTCGAAGTGGCCGGTCTGGTGCTGCTGGTGGCCATCATCGCCGCCGTCGCGCTGACCACGCGCCATGCGAAGGACAGCAAGCGCCAGCGCGTGAGCGACCAGGTCAAGGTCCGGGCGCAAGACCGCGTGCGTGTCGTGAAGATGCAGTCGGAAAAAACCGCGGCGACCATTGCCGCGGAAGAAGCGGCCGCAAAGGCAGCGGCTGCAGCAGAAGCCGCGGCTGCGGCGCCTGTCAAAAATAGCTGAGAGGAGACAGGAGAAAAATTATGTTGACCCTTGCTCACTACCTTGTGCTCGGCGCGATCCTGTTTGCGATCAGCGTCGTCGGCATTTTCCTGAACCGCCGCAACGTCATCATCATCTTGATGGCGATCGAACTGATGCTGCTGGCGGTGAACACCAATTTCGTCGCGTTTTCTCATTACCTTGGCGACGTGCATGGCCAGATTTTCGTCTTCTTCGTGCTGACGGTTGCGGCAGCGGAAGCGGCAATCGGGCTGGCGATTCTGGTGACCCTGTTCCGTAGCCTCGACACGATCAATGTCGAGGATCTCGATCAGCTTAAAGGTTAATTTCAGGCAAGACTGTTATGTCAACGACACTCAATGAAAACCTGTTGCTGGCGGTTCCGCTTGCACCGCTGGCCGGCTCTCTGATCGCCGGTCTGTTCGGCAAGGCGGTAGGGCGTGCAGGCGCCCACACGGTCACGATCCTTGGCGTCGCGATCTCCTTCATTCTTTCGGCCATCGTCTTCTTCGACGTGATGAACGGCGCGAGCTTCAACGCGACGATCTATGAGTGGATGGAGGTCGGCAAGCTGAAGTTCGAGGTGGGTTTCCTCGTCGACTCGCTCACGGCGCTGATGATGTGCGTGGTGACCTTCGTGTCGCTAATGGTGCACATCTACACGATCGGCTACATGGCTGACGACGACGGCTACCAGCGCTTCTTCTCGTACATCGCGCTGTTCACGTTCTCGATGTTGATGCTCGTGATGGCCAACAACATGCTGCAGCTGTTCTTCGGCTGGGAAGCGGTGGGCCTGGTGTCGTATCTGCTGATCGGCTTCTACTTCACCCGCGAAAGCGCGATCTACGCGAACATGAAAGCGTTCATCGTGAACCGGGTGGGTGACCTGGGTTTCCTGCTGGGCATCGGTCTGCTGCTCGCGTACGGCGGCTCGCTGAACTACGGTGACGTGTTCGCGAAGAGCCACGAACTCGCGGCGATGAATTTCCCGGGCACGAGCTGGGGCCTGCTGACGGTTGCGTGTATTTGCCTCTTCATCGGCGCAATGGGTAAGTCGGCGCAGTTCCCGCTGCACGTCTGGTTGCCGGATTCAATGGAAGGCCCGACGCCGATCTCCGCGCTGATTCACGCGGCAACCATGGTGACGGCCGGTATCTTCATGGTGACGCGTATGTCGCCGCTGTTCGAACTGTCGGATTCGGCGCTGTCGTTCGTGACGGTTATCGGCGCGATTACCGCCTTGTTCATGGGCTTCCTCGGGATCGTCCAGAACGACATCAAACGGGTGGTGGCTTACTCCACGCTGTCGCAACTCGGCTACATGACGGTCGCGCTCGGCGTGTCGGCTTACCCGGTCGCCATGTTCCACCTGATGACGCACGCGTTCTTCAAGGCACTGCTGTTCCTTGGCGCGGGTTCCGTGATCATCGGCATGCACCACGATCAGGACATGCGCAACATGGGCGGCCTGCGCAAGTACATGCCGATCACGTGGATCACGTCGCTGATCGGTTCGCTGGCGCTGATCGGTACGCCGTTCTTCTCGGGCTTCTACTCGAAAGACTCGATCATCGACGCAGTGAAGCTGTCGCATCTGCCGGGTTCGGGTTTCGCGTATTTCGCAGTGGTGGCGAGCGTGCTGGTCACGGCGCTGTACTCGTTCCGCATGTATTTCCTGGTGTTCCACGGTGAAGAGCGCTTCCGCAAGCCGAAGCATCCGGATTCTCCGATGGGCATCGCAGCCGCTGAGCAGGCTGCGCACGGTCACGACGACCACGGTCATGGTCACGACGATCACGGTCACGCTCACGAGCCGCATGAAAGCCCGTGGGTAGTGTGGGTGCCACTGGTGCTGCTGGCCATTCCGTCGGTCATCATTGGCGCGATCGCGGTGGGTCCGCTGCTGTTCGGCGACTTCTTCTCGCACGGCGTGGTGTACGACAAGGTGATCTACATCGGCGCGAACCACCCGGTCATGGCGGGTCTGGCCGACGACTTCACCGGCTGGCTTGCGATGGGTCTGCACTCGGTGTCGGGCCTGCCGGTCTGGCTGGCGTTGCTGGGCATCGTGGTGTCGTGGTTCCTGTACCTGAAGCGTCCGGATCTGCCGCCGGTTATCCGCCGTGCGTTTGGCCCGATCTACACGCTGCTGGAAAACAAGTATTACCTGGACAAGATCAACGAAGTCGTGTTCGCGCGTGGCGCTGTGGCGATTGGTCGTGGCCTCTGGAAAGAAGGTGACGTGGTGGTCATCGACGGTATTGTCAACGGCAGCGCGCGCTTTATCGGCTGGTTTGCCACCGTGATCCGCTTCCTCCAGTCGGGCTACATCTACCACTACGCGTTTGCCATGATCATTGGCATGCTGGGGCTCCTGACCCTGTTTGTAACGCTCGGCGGCAAATAAGAGAAGGCGAGGGGACACCACACAATGCACACGTATCCGATTTTAAGTATCGCCATCTGGTTGCCGATTCTGTTCGGCCTCCTGGTTCTTGCTATCGGTTCTGACCAGAACCCGGGTCCTGCGCGATGGATTGCGCTGATCGGTTCGGTTCTCAGCTTTATCGTGACGATTCCGCTGTTCACGAGTTTCGACTCGAGCACGGCGGATCTGCAGTTTGTCGAGAAGTTTACGTGGATTGAGCGTTTCAACATTTCGTACCACCTTGGTGTCGACGGCATCTCCATGTGGTTCGTGGTGCTGACGGCATTGATTACGGTGATCGTGGTGATCGCCGGGTGGCAGGTCATTACCAAGAACGTGGCGCAATACTTCGCTTCGTTCCTGATCCTGTCGGGCATCATGGTCGGCGTGTTCAGCGCGGCCGACGGGATGCTGTTTTATGTGTTCTTCGAAGCGACGCTGATCCCGATGTACATCATCATCGGTGTGTGGGGTGGTCCGAACCGGGTGTATGCCGCGTTCAAGTTCTTCCTGTACACGCTGATGGGCTCGCTGCTGATGCTGGTCGCGCTGCTGTACCTCTACACGCAGACGGGCACCTTCGATCTGGCAACGTGGCAGGTGGCGAAGATCGGCATGACGCCGCAGATATTGCTGTTTATAGCGTTCTTCCTTGCGTTTGCGGTGAAGGTGCCAATGTGGCCGGTCCACACCTGGTTGCCTGACGCGCACGTGGAAGCACCGACGGGCGGCTCGGTCGTACTGGCGGCCATCATGCTGAAGCTGGGTGCGTATGGTTTCCTGCGCTTTTCGCTGCCGGTGACGCCGGACGCAAGCCACTTCCTGGCGCCAGTTGTCATTACGCTGTCGCTGATCGCGGTGATCTATATCGGTCTGGTCGCGATGGTCCAGGTCGACATGAAGAAGCTGGTCGCGTATTCGTCGATCGCGCACATGGGTTTCGTGACGCTCGGCTTCTTTATCTTCAACCAGCTTGGCGCCGAAGGCGCGATCGTGCAGATGATTTCGCACGGTTTCGTCTCAGGCGCGATGTTCCTGTGTATCGGCGTGCTGTACGACCGTATGCACTCGCGCCAGATCTCCGATTACGGCGGTGTCGTCAATGTGATGCCGAAGTTCGCGGCGCTGGTGATGCTGTTTGCGATGGCCAATTGCGGCCTCCCGGGTACCTCCGGGTTCGTCGGCGAATTCATGGTGATTCTGGCTGCCGTCCAGTTCAACTTCTGGATTGCAGTCGGTGCCGCGGTCACGCTGATTCTCGGCGCGGCCTACACGCTGTGGATGTACAAACGCGTGTACTTCGGCGCGGTGGCAAACGACCACGTGAAGAAACTGCTCGATATCAACAATCGCGAGTTCTTCATGTTGCTCGTGCTGGCCGCACTGACGCTTTTCATGGGCCTGTATCCCAAGCCTTTTACTGATGTGATGCACGTATCCGTGGAAAACCTCCTCTCCCACGTTGCGCAATCGAAACTGCCGTTGCCACAGTAACGCAGAGCGGAGGAATATAAAGACCATGCAAAACGCCCCTATGACTGCCCTGTTGCCCGACGGCCTGTTGATGCTCGCCGTAGTTGTCGCGTGGCTCAACGACACGTTTTTCGGCCAGGCTGGTCGACGCACGACGTATCTCATCGCGCTGCTCTCGTCGCTGGTTGCCGGCGTCTGGTTTGCCGTGAACGCTTTCGACCCGCAAGTGCACTACTTCTTTGCGCACATGTACGTGGTCGACCCGTTTGCCAGCATGATGAAGGCGGTGGTGTCGCTCGGTTATGCCGTGTCGATCGTCTACTCGCGCAGGTACCTCGAAGACCGCGACCTGTTCCGCGGCGACTTCTTCCTGCTCGGGATGTTCTCGCTGCTCGGCCAATTGGTGATGATCTCCGGCAACAACTTCCTGACGCTGTACCTCGGTCTGGAATTGATGTCGCTGTCGTTGTACGCGGTGATCGCACTGCGTCGTGATGCGGCCCAGTCGAACGAAGCGGCGATGAAGTACTACGTGCTGGGTGCAATGGCGTCGGGGTTCCTGCTGTACGGTATTTCGATGCTCTACGGTGCGACGGGCTCGCTGGATCTCAATGAAGTGTTCAAGGCAGTTGCATCGGGTCGCATCAACGACGTGGTGCTGCTGTTCGGCGTGATCTTCATTGTGGCGGGTGTGGCGTTCAAGATGGGCGCGGTGCCGTTCCATATGTGGGTGCCGGACGTCTATCAGGGCGCACCAACCGCCATGACGCTGTTGACGGGCGGTGGTCCGAAGGTTGCGGCCTTCGCGTGGGGCCTGCGTTTCCTGGTGATGGGCCTGCTGCCGCTGGCGGTGGATTGGCAGGAGATGCTGGTGATTCTTGCGGCGCTGTCGCTGATCGTCGGCAACATCACGGGTATCGTGCAACGTAACGTCAAGCGGATGCTGGCGTACTCGGCCATCTCCAACATGGGCTTCGTGCTGCTCGGCCTGCTGGCCGGCGTGGTGGACGGCAAGACGGCTACGGCGGCGAACGCTTACGGTTCGGCGATGTTCTACAGCATCATCTATCTGGTGACGACGCTCGGCACCTTCGGCATCGTGATGTTGCTGGCTCGCCGCGACTTCGAAGCGGAGACGCTCGACGACTTCAAGGGTCTGAATCAGCGCAGCCCGGTGTTCGCGTTTGTGATGATGATCATGATGTTCTCACTCGCAGGCGTCCCGCCGGCAGTTGGCTTCTACGCCAAGCTTGCTGTGCTGGAAGCGACGATGAACGCAGGCCTCACCTGGCTGGCCGTGCTGGCCGTGATTACCTCGCTGTTCGGCGCGTTCTACTACTTGCGTATCGTCAAGCTGATGTACTTTGACGATCCGCTCGACACCAACCCGATCAAGGCGGACACGACCAACCGTGCGCTACTCGCGATCAACGGCGTCGCCGTGCTGGTGCTCGGTATCGTCCCGGGCCATCTGTTGAGTGCTTGTCTGCAAGCGATCACCCATACGCTGCCGTTCTGATGTCGGCAGCGGGGTGGTTTATCGTGTTGTTGGCGCTCGTGTGCGCCAACCTGCCGTTCCTGAATCAACGCCTCTTCGCCGTCGCTCCATTGAAGGCGGAAAGGAAGAGCGCGTGGCTACGGATTGCCGAGCTGATCGTGCTGTATTTTGTGGTCGGCGCGCTCGGCTTCATGCTGGAGGCGCGGGCGGGCAACCGCTTCGAGCAAGGCTGGCAGTTCTACGCAGTCACGTTTAGCCTGTTTCTCGTGTTTGCGTTTCCCGGTTTCACCTTCCAGTATCTCGTCAAACGGCGCTGACGGCTCAAGCCGTCGCGCCCCACGCTGTCCTGAGGTCGCACATGGCTGAACTTCCCGATCACGACGCTGCGCTCACCGAGACCTGCATCGAGAGCAAAACGCTCCATCAGGGCCCATTCTTGACGGTTAAGTGCGACACGGTTCGTCTACCGGACGGCAAGAGTGCGACACGCGAATACGTCAAGCATCCGGGCGCCGTGATGGTAATTCCGCTGTTCGATGATGGGCGGGTGCTGCTGGAGTGCCAGTATCGTTATCCGATGGGCAAGGTCATGTACGAGTATCCCGCCGGCAAACTGGATCCAAACGAAGGGGCGCTCGCGTGTGCCAAGCGCGAACTGCACGAGGAAACGGGTTATACGGCGCGCGAGTATGTCTACGTGACGCGCATTCACCCGATCATTTCGTACTCGACCGAGTTTATCGACATCTATTTGGCGCGCGGTTTGACCGCAGGCGAGCGCAAGCTCGACGACGGCGAGTTTCTGGAGCTGTTTACGGCGAGCGTTCCGGAGGTTTCGGAGTGGGTGCGTACCGGCAAGATCACCGATGTCAAAACCATCATCGGCACGTTCTGGTTGGAGAAGATATTGTCGGGCGCGTGGCCGGCGGCGGAGCCGGAACCTGCGTAAGACAAGCGACGACTGCGTAGCAAACTACCAGCGGCAGCCTCCAAGGCTGCCGTTTGCATTGCAGCGGCGGTTAGCGCTGGGTGAGGACCAAACAAACGAAGAAGTCCACTCCGCTTTATGGCGCGTCGGCGGGCATCAGCGCAACGGGTTAGAATCGCGAACGCAGGCTCGATTGTTCCCGGACAAGAAAAGCGCTTCGAAATCACCCAAAATCAAAATTTACGAACGACCGTTCACAAATTTCTATTTTGCGCTAAACTCATACGCAAGCCCTGATTCCACATGAAGGTCCTCGATTTACAGTGTCCGCACGGCCATCGGTTTGAAGGCTGGTTTGCTTCAGCCGAAGACTTTGAGTCGCAATTGTCCCGCCAGCTCGTGGCATGCCCGATCTGCAGCGCGACCGAAGTCAGCCGTCTGCCGTCGGCGCCCCGGCTCAATCTGTCCGGTGCGTCTGAGGTGCAAGCCCCTGCGGGCAATGGGGAAATGCAGGCGCGCGTGATGCGTGCGCTGCGCGAGGTACTGGAAAAGACTGAGAACGTGGGCGACCGCTTCGCCGAGGAAGCACGGCGCATTCACTACAACGAAGCGCCTGCGCGCAACATTCGCGGTGTTACGACACCGGAAGACGCGAAAGCCTTGGTCGAAGAAGGCATTGAAGTGATGCCGTTGCCGATCCCGGCCGCTCTGAAGGAACCGCTGCAATAACGCAGTGGCTCACTGGCGGCGGGTCGACCCCGGCCAGGAGACACTGCGCATGAATCTTGACTATTCCCCCGCTGACGACGCGTGCCGCGCCGACATCCGCGCCTGGCTCGAAGCGAATCTGCCGCAAGAGCTCGGTGACAAGGTACTCAACCACAAGCGTCTGAATCGCGAAGACTTCGCGAACTGGCACAAGCTGCTTGGCACGCGCGGCTGGTCAGTGGTCGCTTGGCCAACCGAATACGGCGGCCCGGGCTGGAACGCAACCCAACGCCATATCTGGGACGAAGAATGTGCCCGTATCGGCGCACCCTCGGTGCTGCCGTTCGGCGTCTCGATGGTCGCGCCCGTGCTGATGAAATACGGCAGTGAGGCGCAAAAGCGCCACTATTTGCCGCGCATTCTGGATGGCACTGACTGGTGGTGCCAGGGCTACTCCGAGCCGGGCTCGGGTTCGGATCTGGCGTCGTTGCGTACACGCGCTGAGCGCGTCGGCGATCACTACGTGGTCAATGGCCAGAAGACTTGGACGACGCTCGGCCAGTACGCCGACATGATGTTTTGTCTTGTGCGTACCGACAGCGGCGCGAAAAAGCAGGAGGGCATCTCGTTCCTGCTGATCGACATGAAGACGCCCGGTATCACCGTCCGCCCCATCATCACGCTTGACGAAGATCACGAAGTCAACGAAGTGTTCTTAGAGGACGTGAAGGTGCCGGTGGAGAATCTGGTCGGCGAAGAAAATCGCGGCTGGACCTATGCCAAGTACTTGCTGGGTCACGAGCGCACCGGTATTGCGCGCGTCGGCGCATCAAAGCGCGAACTGGTGTTCCTCAAACGCCTCGCGCTTGAGCAGAAGAAGAACGGCAAACCGCTCCTGCTTGATCCGGTTTTCGGCGCCAAGGTGGCGAGCCTGGAGATTGAACTGATGGCGCTCGAAGTCACGGTGCAGCGCGTCGTGGCGAGCGAGAGCGGCGGACGCGGCCCCGGGCCTGAAGCATCCATGTTGAAGATCAAGGGGACGGAGATTCAGCAGGGTCTGACTGAGCTGATGATGGAAGCGGTCGGCCCGCTCGCCGCGCCGTTTGACGTGGCCTTCCTCGAAGGCGAGCGTGCCCACAGCATTGCCGGCGATGATGACGCTGCGCCGCTCGCTGCGTACTACTTCAACTACCGCAAGACGTCGATCTACGGTGGCTCAAACGAAATTCAAAAGAACATCATCGCGCAGATGATTCTCGGACTCTGAGGAGCGGCGCATGGACTTCACTTTTACCGACGAACAACAGCAATTCGCCGATGCATTGCGCCGCTATCTGGACAAGAACTACGGTTTCGAGGCGCGTCAGGCGATCGTGTATTCGGATGCGGGCGTGTCGGACACGCACTGGAATGCCTTCACGGAACTGGGATTGACGGCATTGCCGGTGCCGGAAGATCAGGGTGGTTTCAACGGCACGCCTGTGGATCTGCTGGTCGTGATGCAGGAACTGGGTCGCGCGCTGGTGGTGGAACCGTATTGGGCGACTGCGGTTGGCATTGAGGCGTTGCGGCTGGTACGTTTGGCAGGTGCGTCAGGTTCCGCAGGTTCGGGCCTGGATGAAGACGCCGCGTTGCTCGAACGCGCGGCGCAAGGCGAGATCAAGCTGGCGGTGGCGTTTCATGAACCGCATGCTCGCTACGATCTGTTTTCGGTCGAAACCGCAGCGACGCGGCAAGGCGGGCAGTACGCACTGAGCGGCACGAAATCGGTCGTGCTGCATGGTGCGCAGGCGCATTACTGGATCGTGCCCGCGCGTCTGAACGGCGAGATTGCGTTGTTCGTCGTGGCGCGCGATGCAGCAGGCGTGCAGGTGACGGACTATCGCACGATCGACGGCCAGCGCGCCGCGACCCTGTCGTTTGAAGGCACGCCGGCGCGGCGCCTCGGTGGTGACGAGACGGGTGCGGCGACGCTCGAGCATATCGCCGACTATGGCACGCTGCTGCTATGTGCCGAGGCGGTGGGTGCGCTCGATGCGCTCAATCACGCCACAGTCGACTACGCGAAGACACGCCAGCAGTTCGGCCAGCCAATCGCCCGTTTCCAGGCTTTGCAGCACCGTATGGTGGAGATGTTGATTCACGCCGAGCAGGCGCGTTCGGCAACCTATCTGGCCGCTGTGCGATACGCCAGCACTGATGCCGACGAACGTCGCCGCGCGGTCTCCGCAGCGAAGGTACGGGTGGGGCAGGCGGCGCGCTTTGTCGGTCAGCAGGCGGTGCAGTTGCACGGCGGCATGGGCGTGACCAACGAAGTCGCAGCGGCTCATCTGTTCAAGCGACTGGCTATCATTGAAACCACGCTAGGCGACGTCGATCACCACCTGGCGCGTTTCGCGGCGCTGCCTGGGTTCGCTAGTGTCGAAGTTTGAACCGCTGTCTGATCAGAACGAGAGAGGTGTGCGATGGGTTTGAGTTTCGAAGATATGGAAGTCGGCTCGGTCATCGAATGCGGCGAACATACGTTCACGCGTGAAGAGATCGTGGAATTTGCCGAGAAGTTCGATCCACAACCGTTTCACGTCGACGACGCGGCAGCCGCTGCTTCGCCGTTCGGTGGAATGATTGCGAGTGGCTGGCATACCTGTTCGGTGATGATGGGGCTGCTGGTGCGCAACGCGTTCAAAGACTCGACGTCGATGGGCTCGCCGGGGATCGATGAGATTCGCTGGTTGAAGCCCGTGCGCGTGGGCGACACGATCCGCATGCGCAATGCGGTTCTCGACAAACGCGTGTCGGCGAGCAAGCCGGATCGCGGCATCGTCGAGACGCAGTGGGAGGGCATCAACCAGCATGGCGAGACGGTGATCACCGTGCGCTCGAAGGGGCTGTTTGGTTTGCGCAATCCTGGGGCGCCCGCATGAAGCGCGATGCGGTAGGGCTTGATGTCCACGGCTTGCGTTCGCTGGTGGGCGGCATGCCGCTCGTCAGTGAATGGTTCACCGTGGATCAGGCGCGCGTCAACGAGTTCGCTAAGGCTACGGGGGACCATCAGTGGATCCACGTGGACCCGGATCGGGCGCGGCGTGAATCGCCATTTGGTGGCCCGATTGCGCATGGTTTTCTGACCCTGTCGCTGATCCCGAGCCTGCTGGAGCAGACTGTGAAGCTCAAGCAGCGAATGGGCGTCAATTATGGGCTGAACCGGGTGCGATTCACGTCACCGTTGCCGGTTGATTCGCTGGTACGCGCCAGTTTCGCAGTGGCGAGCGTGAACGACGTGGATGATGCGGGCGTGCAGGTGATGTGGAACGTCACGCTGGAACGGCAGGGTAGTGAGCGGCCGGTATGCGTGGCGGAATTCATCACGCGGCACTATTTCTAGTTCATGCTTCGTGGCCGCGTAAAGCGCCTACGCGGCCACATCCCCACGCAAGTTCAAATCACGACCGCGTAATCGGCGTTTCCACTCGCGCCGCCGCACCCGCATCCATATGCTTGGCCAGTTCAAGCTTGGCGATCGCATTCCGGTGCACTTCGTCCGGGCCATCAGCAAAGCGCAGCGTGCGCGCCGACGTATAGGCATACGCGAGCGGGAAGTCTTCGCTGAGCCCAGCCGCGCCGTGCGCCTGGATGGCCCAGTCGATCACCTGGCACGCCATATTCGGCGCGACGACCTTGATCATCGCAATCTCGCCCCGCGCGCCCTTGTTGCCCACCGTGTCCATCATGTAAGCGGTTTTGAGCGTGAGCAGGCGCGCCTGTTCGATCATGCAGCGGGCCTCGGCGATACGCTCCAGCGTGACGCCTTGCGCCGCCACCGGTTTGCCGAACGCCACACGTTGCAGCGAACGCTTCGACATCAGTTCGAGCGCGCGTTCGGCAAGTCCGATCAGCCGCATGCAATGGTGAATCCGGCCCGGTCCGAGGCGTCCTTGTGCGATCTCGAAACCGCGCCCTTCACCGAGCAGCATGTTTGACGCCGGCACGCGAACGTTCTCTAGCGAGATCTCCATATGGCCGTGCGGTGCGTCGTCGTAGCCGAACACGGTGAGCGGGCGGTGCACGGTGATGCCGGTCGCGTCGGCGGGAACGAGGATCATCGATTGCTGCGCATGGCGCGGTGCATCGGGATCGGTCTTGCCCATCACGATGTACACCGCGCAGCGCGGGTCGCCTGCGCCTGAGGACCACCACTTGCGGCCGTTGATCACATAGTCGTCGCCGTCGCGCACGATTCTGGTCTGGATATTGGTGGCATCCGACGACGCCACCTCCGGCTCAGTCATCAGGAATGCAGAACGGATCTGGCCGCGCAGGAGCGGTTCGAGCCATTGGCGCTTGTTGCCCGGGCTGCCATAGCGCTCAATGGTTTCCATGTTGCCGGTGTCGGGCGCGTTGCAGTTGAACACCTCCGGCGCCCAGGGCACCCGTCCCATGATTTCGCACAACGGTGCATATTCGAGGTTGGTCAACCCGGCACCACGTTCCGAGTCGGGCAAGAACAGATTCCACAGACCAGCTTCGCGTGCTTTTTCCTTCAGTTGCTCGATCAGTTCGGTCGGCAACCACGCATTGCCGTTCTGGCGGTTGCGGGCGATTTCATCGGCGAAGGCACGTTCTTTGGGGTAGATGTGAGCATCGAAGAAGGCGAGCAATTTCTCGCGCAGCGCCTGAACCTTCGGGGTGTAATCGAAATTCATGTATGACCTCGTGGATAACAGGGGTGTCGGTTAGCGCACTTTTTGCGCGTAGCGCCAGGCGAGTTCCGCCATGGGCTTTGCGCGCCGGCCTGCGTCGAGCGCTTGCGCGCTTGCCGCCGTGCCGTCGACGACGCGTTTCATGATGCCTTGCAGAATCGCGGCAATCCGGAACATGTTGTAGGCCAGATAGAAGTTCCAGTCGCCGTGAATCTCGAGGCCGGTGCGCTCGCAATAGCGTTTGACGTATTGCGCTTCGTCGGGGATGCCGAGCGCGGCCCAGTCGAGTCCTGCGATCCCGCGAAACTGCGCCGGATCGACGTGCCACGCCATGCAGTGATAGGCGAAGTCAGCGAGCGGATCGCCCAGCGTCGACAGTTCCCAGTCGAGCACGGCAAGCACGCGCGGTTCGTGTGGATGAAAGATCAGGTTGTCGAGCCGGTAGTCGCCGTGGACGATCGAGACGCGCTCGTTCGTTTCAGCTGGCATGTGCTGCGGCAACCATTCGATCAGGCGATGCATCGAGTCGATCGGTTCGGTTTCGGAGGCGACGTACTGCTTGCTCCAGCGGCCGATCTGCCGCGCGAAGTAGTTGCCGGGCTTGCCATAGTCAACAAGACCGACGGCTGTGACATCCACGCTATGCAGCGCCGCGATCACGCGATTCATTTCGTCGTAGATGGCGGTGCGTTCGGCCGGTGTCATGCCGGGCAGCGACTGATCCCATAGAACGCGGCCTTCGACGAATTCCATCACGTAGAAGGCGCGGCCGATCACGCTTTCGTCCTCGCACAGCGCTAGCATCTTTGCGACGGGCACGTCGGTATCGGCGAGCGCATGCATCACGCGGTATTCGCGCTCGACGGCATGTGCGGACGGCAGCAGTTTCGCCGAAGGTCCGGGCTTCGCGCGCATCACATAGGTGCGCGACGGCGTGATCAGCTTGAAAGTCGGATTCGACTGGCCGCCGGCGAATTGCTCGAGGGTGAGCGGCCCAGCAAAACCGTCGACGTGCTGGGATAGCCATGCGGCCAGCGCGTCAGTGTCGAAACGTTGACGCTCGGTGACCGGCCGGGTGCCTTCGAATGCCGAGTAGTCCGGATTGTGTTCAGGTCCGCCAGTCTGGGTGACTTCGCCCATTGTCTCCTCCAGTGCAGTGTTGGCTATGCCGGGCGCTTGTATTGAATGAATTGCGCGTAGAGCATTTCCATCGTGGTATTGCGCACATCGCGGTGCAGCGGCGATGGCGGCGAGTAGTTGAGCGTTCGCAGCACCCAGTCGCGCGGCGCCGCGCCCACATCTAACGCGTTGATGCAACCGGTTGCCTGCGACAGATGCCCGAAAAACGTGCGGCCACCCGCAGTAATGGCGTGCGAAAGAATGGCGCGGTTCACGCCGCCGTGCAGCACGAGCAACACGGTGTCCCACGAACTGTCTTCACGCAGCGCGGCAACGGCCGGCAACACGCGGTCGAACAGCGCGCCGATGGTTTCGCCATCTAGAAACCGCGTGCTTTCGGGCACGATACCGTCGAACACGCTGAGGAACGCGGCTTCGATATCGGCAGGCGGGATGTTGGTCAGTTTTCCGCCACGAATTTCCTGCAGCGCGGGTTCGATCTCCAGTTCGATGTGCTGGCCTGTTTCGGTCAGCACGCGCTGGGCGGTTTCGACCGTGCGCGGCAAACCGCTGACGATCACGCGGTCAAAACCGATCTGCTGTTCAGCGAAAACGCGGCCGGCGGCGCTGGCCTGTTCGCGGCCAGCGGCATTCAGCGGCACCGTTTCCGGATCGATGGCGCGACCCGTGGCGTCGAAATACGTCACGTCGCCATGTCGCATCAGGTAAATGCGCCGCCGCTTCGGCAATTGGAATTCAGACATGACGGATTCGCTCACTGATTCACTCACACAAAGGTCGGCTCATTTGTAGACCGGGGCGCGCTTTTCGAGGAACGCGGTGATGCCTTCCAGCCCATCCCGGTGATGCAACGACGCGACGAAATTGTCGCGCTCCGCGACCAGGTGATCAGCGAGCGTTTGTGTGCCGGCTGCGCCGACCAGGTTCTTGATGCGGGCAATCGAATTCGGCGAGATTTTGCCGAGCTCTTCGGCCCACGCAATCGCGCTGTCGCGCGCGGCATGCGGCTTCGTGAGCCGGTTCACGACACCGAGTTCGTGAAGGCGTGCGGCGCCGATCGGTTTGCCTTCCAGCAAAACTTCAGTGGCCAGTTGACGCGGCAATGCCTGCGCGAGGAACCATGAACCGCCGCCATCGGGTGTGAGGCCGACGCGGGCGTAGGACATCACGAACTTCGCGTCGTCGGCGGCGACAAGCAGGTCGCAGGCAAGCGCGAGCGAAAATCCCGCGCCCGCGGCAGCCCCTTCGACTGCCGCAATCACCGGCTTTGACGAAGCACGCAGCGCTGCGATCCATTCGGCGAGCAGGTCGATGCTTTGCGCCTGCACCGAGGGGTCTTTCGCGCGATTCTCTAACAGCCGGTTCAGATTGCCGCCCGCGCAGAAGAAGTCGTCCGCACCCGCCAGAACGATGGCGCGGATCGATGGATCGCGCTCCGCGCTGTCGAGCGCTTCGATGCCCGCCGCATACATATCGGGATGCAACGCATTGCGCGCGCCCGGATTGGAGAGCGTGAGCACGAGTGTGGCTTCGCTTTCAGCGGGGCGCGAGGTAAGGAGTTCGGCGCTCATTGCTGGTTCTCCGTTTGAGCGTCAGCGGCATCGCGCTGGGTGAGCGAGAGGCCCAGTTGCGCACGCCGCGCAAGCCATGGCGACGGACGATAACGCGGGTCGCCGAGCACGCTCGACATGTTGCGCAAGATGGTCAGGATGGTATTCGCGCCGAGGGCGTCACCTAGTGCAAGCGGGCCCCTCGGATAACCGAGACCCAGCGTAACGGCGAGATCAATATCTTCAGGCGTGGCAATCTGCTTCTGCGCAATCTCGCAGCCAATATTGACGATGGTTGCCACCACACGCTGCGCGACGAAGCCAGTCGAGTCGCGGATCACGGTGACGGGGACGCCGTCGTCGGCGAGCAATGCGTGTGCGGCGTCGCGTGCGGCTCGCGTGGTAGCTGGCGTCGTCATCAGCGTGCGGCGCTGCGCGGCGACCAGCGGGAACAGTGTGTCGACTGCGACCACGCGGCTTGCGTCGAGCCCTTCGTCGACAGCTGCCGTGGTTGCGTCGTGGCCGAACGGCGTGACGATCAGCAGCGAATCGGCTGCCGGTGTAGTGCCTTCATCAAGCGGGACGCCGGCCTTGGCAACCAGTTGCAGCAAGGCTTCGCGCGCTTCGGGATAGCGTTGACTGATCCATACCCGTTTGGGCAGTACCGTCGGCGCCGGCGCTTCGGCGCTGACCTGCTGTTTGCCATCGTCGTAGCGATAAAAACCTTCGCCGGTCTTGCGGCCAAGCAGCCCACCCGCCAGACGCGTGCCGGTAATCGGCGAGGGCGTAAAGCGCGGCTCCTCATAGAACTGGTGATAGATTGATTCCATCACCGGATGCGACACGTCGAGCGCGGTGAGGTCGAGCAGTTCGAACGGCCCGAGGCGAAACCCGGCCTGCTCACGCATGATGCGGTCGATCTCGACGAACCCCGCCACACCTTCGCCCGCCACCCGCAGGCCCTCGGTATTCATGCCACGGCCGGCGTGATTGACGATGAAGCCCGGCATGTCCTTCGCGCGCACGGGAGTGTGGCCCATGCGACGCGCGAGATCCATTAGCGCGTCGCCCGCGGCCGGATCGCTGCGCAGACCGTCGATCACCTCGACGACTTTCATCAACGGTACCGGGTTAAAGAAGTGATAGCCGACCACGCGCTCCGGGTTCGTACAGCCTGCCGCGATGGCGGTAATCGAAAGCGACGACGTATTCGATGCCAGCAGACAGCGTCCGCTGACGATGGTCTCGAGCTCACGGAAGAGGGCGCGCTTGACATCGAGTTTCTCGACGATGGCTTCAATCACGAGATCGCAGCCGGCGAGATCGCTGATCGCTTGCGCGCCGCTCACGCAGGCTAGCGCCGCAAGCGAGCGCGCCTGCTCGAGCTTGCCTTTGGCGGTGAGTTTGGCGAAAGTGTCAGCGAGGTAGTCGCGCGCTGCGCCAACGGCGGCCGGATTGGTGTCGTATAAACGGACGCTCAGGCCGGCAAGCGCCGCAATCTGCGCGATGCCACGGCCCATTGCGCCTGTTCCAACAATGCCGATAGTCTCGATGCTGTCATTGCGAGAGGTCATTGGGTTACTCGACTCCATGGTTTTTTTAGAATAGCACGATCGTGCAATTTACTGGATGATTGATTGAAACGTCGCTCGCATCAGTGCGGCGGGCGCTTCCAACAACCGTCCGAGGGAGACAACGGATGATCAAGCTGTGCGGTTTTGCACTGTCCAACTACTACAACAAGGTCAAGTTCGTGCTGCTCGAACACGGCATTCCGTTCGAGGAAGTGCCTGTAATGACAAGCCAGCAAGAGGCGATGCTTGTCCACTCGCCGCTTGGCAAGGTGCCGTACATCCAGACTGAGCACGGCGATCTGTGCGAGTCGCAGCCGATCATTGAGTATTTGCACGCGCGTTTTCCCGAGAAAGGCATTTTCCCGGCTGATGCTTGGGAGGCTGCGAAGGAACGCGAATTGATCACGTTTCTCGATCTGCATCTGGAACTGGTGGTGCGCGATCTGTACAAAGAGGCCTTCTTTGGCGGCAAGGTCACCGATGCGACTAAAGGCCGTGTCGAAAAACTGCTGACGCGGCATATCGCCGGTTTCAAACGGCTGGCGAAGTTCGATCCTTATGTGCGTGGCGCGACGTTTGGTGCGGCGGACATGGCAGCGTTCGTGAACCTGCCGCTCGTGGGGATGACCACCCAGATCATCTACGGACGGGATTTCCTGCTCGAGGCGGGCGTGGACTGGAAACGTTACGTGAAGACGGTCGGCGAGCGGCCTGCGGCGCAGCGGGTGACGGCTGACCGCAAGGCCTATGTGGCAGCGTCCAGACCGGCGTGACGAGGGTGCGTGGCCTGGGTTGCGTGGGCAGGGTGCGCCGTCGGGCCGAGACGCGCTCACCCACTGCGCTGCGCGACGCGATGGCGAAGAACGTGAGGGGTTCGTTCGCAGCATCGCGCGCATCATCCTAGAGACGCGCCAGCCGGTCGAGCGCGGTGGCGAGGGTGCTTTCCTGCTTGGCGAAGCAGAACCGCACCACGCCCGATTCATGCGGCTCATGATAGAACGCCGACACTGGAATAGCAGCAACACCGATCTCGCTCGTCAGCCACTGTGCGAAATCCGCCTCCGGCAGGTCGCTGATGGCCGAGTAGTCGACGCACTGGAAGTAGGTACCGGTGCAGGGCAGCAGCTTGAAGCGGCTATTCGAGAGACCGGCGCGGAAGAAATCGCGCTTCTTCTGATAGAACGCGGGCAATTCCAGATACGGCTTCGGATCGCGCATGTAGTCGGCCAGACCGATCTGCATCGGCGTGTTCACCGTGAACACGTTGAACTGATGCACCTTGCGGAATTCGTCCATCAGGGCAGCGGGCGCAGCGACGTAGCCGACCTTCCAGCCCGTCACGTGATAGGTCTTGCCAAAACTCGACACCACGAAGCTGCGCTGGGCGAGTTCGGGATAACGCGCGACGCTCTCGTGCGGCGCGCCGTCGTACACCATGTGTTCGTAGACTTCATCGGACAGGATCAGCACATTGGTGCCACGTACGATCGCTTCGAGCTTGCGCATGTCCTCGGCGCGCCACACCGTGCCGGTTGGATTGTGCGGCGTATTGATCAGCAGCAGGCGGGTTTTCGGCGTGATCGCGGCGGCCAGCTTGTCGAATGGGATCGCGTAATCGGGCGCGTCCAGCGTCACGAACACCGGCTTGCCGCCCGCCAGTTCAATGGACGGCAGATAGCTGTCGTAAGTCGGTTCGACCACGATGACTTCATCGCCTGGATGTACCGCGCACAGAATCGCCGTCAGCAGCGCCTGGGTCGCGCCCGCGGTCACGGTGATCTCGCTGTTGGCGTCGTAGCGGTGGCCGTAAAGAGCGGCGATCTTGTCGGAGATCGCCTCGCGCAGCGGCGCGACGCCAGCCATGGGCGGGTACTGGTTGTGCCCGTCGCGCATGGCCTGGGCCACCGAATCGACGATACGCGGGTCGCAGTTGAAGTCCGGAAAACCCTGGCCGAGGTTGACCGCGCCTTTTTCCGCGGCGAGCGCGCTCATCACGGTGAAAATGGTGGTGCCGACGTTCGGCAGACGGGACGGAAACGACGGATTCATAGGCGTGTCGTGCGGTGCATTCATGGCGCGGTCTGGTGCAGATACGGTGGCCGTCGTGACGGGCTGAGTGTCGATTGTAGGGAATTGGGGCGCGGCGTGCGCGTCAGGCCGCCGCGGGCTCATTGGTCTCAAGGGCGCAGGCGCTGACAAACGGCGCCGGTTGCGCAATCTGGAAAGCGAAATCGCGGGCGATACGGCGCGCCAGTTTCAGTACGGCGCGATCCTTCGAGACCAGCCAGTCGGCGCCCGCCGTGTGCGCCAGTTCGAGAAACTTCTGGTCGTCGCGGTCTTTGCATTTCGGCAGCGGCCGCGCATCTGCATCTTCAAGCGGGGTGGGCGCGGGTTCGACGAGTTGCGTCAGACGGGTGAGCGTGGCCAGAACAGCCGGCTTGTCCACTTCGCGTTTGGCAAATTGCGGGTAATCGAGCACCCAGGTCAGTTCGGCCAGACAGCGGGCGTCAATCAGCGCTTCGAGCGCGCCGCTTTCAAGGGCGGCGCGAATCGGCCGGGTGTGCGGATCGTCAAACACGAGAATGTCGATCCATACATTCGAATCGAGGACGACGCGCAGGGCGCGGGCGGCAGGGGAGGCGGGCATTCGTTACAATCTGGCTTTCGTCATTAATGCCAGGCACGGCGTGCCTGCAAGCCTCTATGATAATCGTTCTGTCGCCGGCGAAATCGCTCGACTACGAAACCCCTCCGCACGTCAAAAAGCACACGATCCCCGATTTTGTCGACGACGCCTCTGAATTGATCGGCGGTTTGCGCCGGTTGTCGCCGCAGCAGATCGCCACGCTGATGAGCATTTCCGATCCGCTCGCGCAACTGAACTTTGAACGGTACGCCGAGTGGTCGCCGGAATTCGGCACGCACAACGCCAAGCAGGCCGTGCTGGCGTTTAATGGCGACGTGTATGAAGGGTTCGACGCAAAGACCCTGTCCTCGGCCGATCTCGACTACGCGCAAAAGCATGTGCGGGTGCTGTCGGGGCTCTACGGGCTGCTGCGGCCGCTCGATCTGCTGCAGCCATACCGGCTCGAAATGGGAACGCGCTTTGCCAACGCGCGCGGCAAGGATTTGTACGCCTTCTGGGGCGAGCGCATCACCCATGCCCTGAATGCACAGTTGAAGAAGAACGCGGGCGCGGCGCGGGTGCTGGTCAATTGCGCGTCAGGCGAATACTTCAAGTCAGTGAGGCCGAAGCTGCTCGACGCGCCGGTGATCACGCCCGTATTCGAAGACTGGAAGGGCGGCCGCTACAAAATCATCAGCTTCCACGCGAAACGCGCGCGCGGGCTGATGGCGCGCTATGTGGTCGAGAACCGGCTCGACACACCCGAAGCGTTGCAAGGCTTCGATGCCGAAGGCTATGCATTCGACGCTGACGCATCGAACGATTCGACTTACGTATTTCGTCGCCGCATTGCGGACTAAGGCCGCGACGGCGACAACTGGCAACTGATGCCTGGAAAATCATCATGACACTTTCGATCACGAGTAACTTCGACGCAGGCGCGATTGAAGTTCTGTCCTGCGAAGAGGCCGATAACATCCGTCTGCGCGTGCGGCGCGACAGCAAGGCCGACTTTGCGCAATGGTTCTACTTCCGCCTGTCGGGCGCACAGGGCGAACGTTGCGTGATGACCTTCGAGAACGCCGCCGAGTGCGCATTCGCGGAAGGCTGGCGCGATTACCAGGCGGCGGCGAGCTACGACCGCGTCAACTGGTTTCGCGTGCCGACTTCGTACGACGGCCGGGTAATGACGATCGACCACACGCCTGACTTCGACCGCATTTACTACGCGTACTTCGAGCCGTACGGCGAAGAGCGTCACTCGGAGTTCCTCGGCGCGGTCCAGCAAATGCCACAGGCGACGCTGACCGAATTGGGTCAGACGGTCGAGGGTCGTCCCATGTCGTTGCTGACGCTGGGCACGCCGCAGACCAGTGATACCCCGAAGAAAAAAATCTGGATCATCGCGCGCCAGCATCCGGGCGAAACCATGGCCGAGTGGTTTGTCGAAGGCATGGTCAAGCGGCTGGCCGGCTGGGGCGATTGGGCGGGCGACCCGGTGGCACGCAAGCTTTACGAGCACGCGGTGTTTTATATCGTGCCGAACATGAACCCCGACGGCAGCGTGCACGGCAATCTGCGCACCAACGCGACGGGCGCGAATCTGAATCGCGAATGGATGGAGCCGGACGCCGCGCGTAGCCCGGAAGTGCTGCTCGTTCGCGACGCGATTCACGCGACCGGTTGCGATCTGTTCTTCGATATCCACGGCGATGAGGCACTGCCGTATGTGTTCGTGGCGGGCTCGGAAATGTTGCCGGGTTTCACCGAGCGGCAAGGACAGGAACAGAAGGCTTTTATCGAAGCGTTCAAGCAGGCAAGCCCTGACTTCCAGGACAAATACGGCTATGCGGCGAGCAAGTACCGCGAGGATGCGCTGAAGCTCGCGTCCAAGTACATCGGCAATGAGTTCGGTTGCCTCTCTCTGACGCTGGAAATGCCGTTCAAGGACAACGCGAATCTGCCGGACGAGCGGGTGGGTTGGAATGGCGAGCGCAGCGCTTCGTTGGGCGCCGCGATGCTGCAGGCCATTCTGCGACACGTCGAGACGTTCGCCTGACGCCTCTTGTCCACCCGTAAGAGAGAGTCGCAATAACAAAGCGAGGCACACGTGATGAGCGTGCGCCTCGCTTTTTTGTGTTCGCTACAAGCCTATGCGATGACGCGCTGGCTTATTAATGCTGCTTGTTGGCGGACATTCTTTTTGCTGCTCGATTTCGTGGATGCAGACTTGCTCGAGCTCGCCTTCTTCGAACTTTTACCTGATGATTTTTTCGTCGAAGATTTGTTGCCGCTGGAGTGTTTGCCCTTCGTGCCTTTGTGCTTGCCAGACCCCGGCTCGGCTCGCGGCCTGGCTGGCGGCACCGGGTCGTTCCAGCTGAACGCGAGCATCTGGTTGCCGACGTAGCCGCAGCGGAATTTCAGGTCGGCGGGGTCACCACTGCTGTCCTGGCGCACACCGAGCCCTTCGACGGTGACAATGTTGTCGACCTTGACACGCTGCTTGCCTTCGTCGAACGAATCGTTCCACGGTGTGACCGACGAATGCGCGGTATCGAAGGAGCTGGGTGGAAATTCGACGTGATCGAAAGCGGTTGAGGTGCTGGCGACAAAATTCCCATGCGCGGCGCAATCCGCGACAAGCGGATCGGCGTGCATTTCATTGACGAATTTATCGACGAGTTCGTTGTGCTGTTCGAGCTGATCGGCGAATGCGGTTGCGGTACACATGAGCGAGACACTCGCTGCACATGCCGCTAATTTGCCGACCACCCGCAGCAATCGGCGCGGTACGTTGGTGCGATCCATCTAGTTCGGTAGGCGCTATTGAGACATCAGGCACGTAAGATGCCCGACGACCGGTGGGAGTTCAATCCTGACACAAATATTTTGGCTTGTCGTGGTACCGCTCCTCAGAACGGGGCGATGCGGCAGCCACGGATTGCCACTGCGCGCGACATTGGTCCACTGCTTTGTACGAAACGCAGCGATGAGTGGCCCGTGACGTCAGTGCATCTTCTCAGATGCGCGGACCGCCTAGCCGGTAGCGTCGTACGTCGTAGGTCGTAACCCAGGCGGGCCGATAGACAGCGATCAGCGCGGTGGACATACCGGTGAACCAGGCTTCGCCTGTCGCAAGCAGAAAGATACTGAAGGCGTAGCCGACGGGCACGACCGCCATTGATCCACCAGCAATCGCGACGTGGGTGCCTAGCGCGGCGCCCGCTGTCAATGCAACCGCGATAGCGGGCGACACGAACCCTTGCCCAAAGATGAACATGAAGAGGTTGCGTGGCAGCCATGCAATGCAGGCTCGCTGCAGCAGGGCGGAGATCCCGACCGGCAACGCACCGTAGATGAGGAAGGTGAGCGCGATGCCTTGCCAGGAGGCATCGAAGACGACCGCTGCAAGGCCGGTTACTGCGGCCATGGCTACGAGCGCCAGTGCCCAGTCGAACAGTGTGACGACCAGTGTTGCACCGAGCAGATGCATCACGGTGCCGTCGTCGAGCCACGCGTTGCTGGCCCACAGCACTGAAACGGCGACGATGATGGCCAGCCAGACGTGCTGAAGGGTCGCATCCTGGAGGCGCTTGAACGGATTTTTCCACAGCGCGAGCGCGAGCAGCAGCGCGGTGGCGACCCAGCCACCGGCAGCGACCCAGAGCGGAAGCGGTGTGTAGAGGAAACCCATAAATCTAATATTACTCGTTAGGCGAAAAAAGGTGTGAGCGGATTCCGTGCCAGCGGCCAATGAAGCATCGCTGGCAGGACCGCGAGTCGCCTCAGCTTGATTCGCCGGAGCCCGGATCTCCAAATGGAACGGTGGGTTCGGCTGCCATTGGCAGGGCTTCGGTGGTGTCGTTAGCCGGCAACGGGTACTTGAATGCTGGCTGGGTGCGGCGGCGTAGCGGGACCGCTCCAGGCTGTCCCATGACAGGACGAGGGGTGGCTTCGTGGTCGCTGCGCAAGACCTCGAGGTTAGCGGAGAGCCACCCGTTGTAGAGCGCCACGGCGGCGGCCCGGTTGGGAGCGCCGAGTTGCTGGAAAATGCTGGCCAGATGAATCTTGACGGTGCCCTCGCTGATGCCAAGTGTGCGAGCGATCATCTTGTTGGTGCTGCCCATATGCACGCAGCGCATGATCTGCTCTTGACGCGGCGACAGGCCGCTCGCGAGTCGGGCACGACGAGGTGGCGGCTTGGTGGCTGCCGCGGGTTCGCGCGGCACGGGTTCGGGCGCTGGCGGTAGCGTGAGGGCGAGGGCGCCCGCCGGCACATAATGGCCGCCAAGCAGCACAATTTCCAGTGCCCGCACGATCTGGCGCGGGTCGGTGGATCTTTGGATGACGCCGAGTACGCCCTTGTCCAGCAAACTGCGTACGAAGCCTGGCGAGGTATCGTCGCTCAGCACGGCGATGCGCAAGTTCGGATCGTCTTCCAGTAATCGGCGTACTTCGTTGACGGCCATCCAGTCCTGCCAGTCGATGGCGAGCAGATCGGGCTGCTGGCGCCGTACCGTGCGACTGACCTGACGCCAGTCCTGTGCTTCGTCGAAACGCGCCGTGCGGTCGATTTGCCGCAACAGTGCCTTGAGTCCGTCGCGTCGTTCCGCGTCCGAATTGAGAACAGAGAATCGCATGCCATGCCTCCAGATGAATCGGTCTTGATGGCGCGATGCTCGCGGACTGGGTTCAGCCGGTCGCAGTGCGATGCGCCATTGGCCTCATGATGACAAATTCCTTGCATCCTGACGGCCTGGCCGGATGGCATAGGATGAGAGACACTTGCACCTGTAGTCAGCCTGAATGACAGCTCGTTGATCTGCAACAAATGATTGAGCAACAACGAACCGTCGCTATTGCCTGAGGGCTCGTGGTTGTGGTTCTGTCTATGCGTGCGTCCCGAAAATGCGTCGCAAGAATGCGAACGGCCCGACCAGCTTTAGCCGGTCGGGCCGTTTCGTTCTGGGGGACCCGATGCATCATCTACCCCACTCGTGACCGAGCGGGTAGCGGCAAACGGTGTGCGCGTCAGTGGAAATGGGGCTGCGCGGGTTCTGCGTCCTCCGGCATCTCCGCATGCACGATCTCGCCTAGCGGGTCCGCGTAGAGCGGCACGCCGCAGTCGTCGCAATATTCCGGCTCGAAGCGGCCCGCATGACGGCGGATGTCGGACACTCCGGTTTCCTTCAGCAGCGCGACAATCTCCTCGAGCGGGCCGTCGGAAGCGGCGGCTTCTTGCGGTTCTTCGTCAATCCCCGCTTCGCCGTTTTCACGGCCATAGAGTGGCCACACAACACCGTAGATCACGTCGTTGCTGCCGCGGCGCGTGAAGCCGACGCGATATTCGTCGATCCGGCGCTCGCCGAATCCCGCTACAACCGCCCGCAGATCGGCCGGCGCCGCACTGATCGTATCGAACAGGTAGCGCACGGCGGTGCGCACCGTGTGTGGGCGCACGCGCTCGTCGGCGTCGCGGCAGGCCGAATAGTAGGCGTCGGGCAGCAGGCATTCGAATTCGCAGCCGGGCAACGCCAGCGAAAGATTGGCGCCGCCCTGCGTCGCCCATTGTTCGAGGCATTGGCCGCGTTCGATCCGATTGCCATGCTCTTCTTCCTGCCAGCGGAACACCGGTTCGCTGACCGGTGCGGCGACCACGGCCAATAGGAAGCGCGGGTCAGCCAGGATGGGCGAGGTCTCCGGCAGTTCGCCGAAATTGATTTTCGCGCTGCCGCCGCTCAACGCAGCTTGCGTGAGTTGCTGCGCGATGCGCCAGGTCTCGACATGATGGCGCGGCAACTGGTCGATGCTGTACAGGAATGGTGCCATGCCCACACGCGTGCCGGCTGCAAGCACGTGAGCCTGCAGATGGACGCGCAGTGCGTCGGCCGCGTCGCTCTTGAGCGGGCCAGACGGAATCGCATAGCGGGTCCACGCGAGCACCGGCGCGGCGATCAGCAATGCTTCATATGGCACGCCTTCGTGCTCTACGATAAAGGATTCGCTGTGCGTTTCTGCCATGTCGGCGAGCGCGCCGTAGGCATCCGGGTGATTTTGCTGCAGATGATCGAGCGCGGCGTCCAGCGTGGTCTGGTTGGCGTTGCGGACGATCTTGGCCAGCAGCGCATCAAGCTTGGCCTCCCAGAAGCGGTCTTCGGTGCGACTGCCCGACGCGAATAGCGCGAGCGAGAGACCGACAAGCTTGTCGGCGTCGGGGGGGAGGCGTTTGGCGATTCGCGAGCGCATAAATCCAGAAATTGGGTGCACAGAACCGTACATTCTAGTCTTTTCTCGCCCGCGACATGATTTGAACGAGATTGTCGTGCGGCCAGACAGCGTGCGGCTTGCTGTTCATTGCGCGACGAGATGGCCCCAATCGACGAGCGAGGACGGTCGAAAAGGGGCTTTGAAATTTATTCCAGATAACGCTTGCAAGGCATGGAATGGCTCGCTAGAATCTCGGTCTTTCGCGCTTCGGCAACGAGGTGCGGGGGGCGGGAGAGCCAGCAATGGCAAGGGTTTGAGCGGGTCGGGCGGGTTCAGGAAGTTAAAAAAACCTGTTGACGACGTAGCGAAAGTTCTTCATAATCTCGTTTCTCTGCTGCTGATGCAGCGACGCAGAACGAAGCGGTGCCGGGTAGG
>NZ_JBAURZ010000057.1:0-16631 GCF_049581445.1 Paraburkholderia sp.
GGGAATGTGTCCCTGGTCGTGATACATCGCGACGAACACGTCGACGTCGGGATTCGTCAGCAACAGGTCCGCGCCTTGCGGCCCGATCACGGCGATGCCCTCGTTGCGCAGCGTCCGCGCGGCAGCTCGCGCCGCGCGCTCGACATGGCGCGGGTCGAGCCGCGCGAGCGCCGATGCGATGCCTTCGTGCAAGGTCGTATGGACGATGCGCAGGCATTGCGTGCGTCAGAGCGGCAGCGCTAGCAGCGTGTCGATACGCGAGCTGTCGCACACGACGATCCGTTCACGCAGCTTCACGCAGCCATCAGCCACGACGTAGACGTCGCAGTAACGGCCAGTGGCGAACAGAGTCGTCGTGCCGTCGCGCATGATGCGCGCCACCATGAACGAGGTTTCGCTGCGCGCTTCCCGTTCGCTTTCGCTGACGACGTAAGGCTGCCCGAGCAGATGCCGGTAAGCGTGGCGCTCATAGATGTTGGCGTCGCGCAGCGAAGCGACGCGGTCGATCAGCATGCCGCGCGAAGCCGCGTAGATCATGCCGCCCGCGAGGCCGCGCTTATGGTTGTCGGCGGTCGTGACCTTGTAGACGCAGGGTTCGGTGAACAGCTCCGGCCATTGCGAGAGATCGCCGTCGTCGACGCAACGCACGTATTCGGCTTGCGCGCGAGCGATCAGTTGATGGATGTCTTGCGCCATTCTCAGTACCCCATTGCGTTGCGGTATGCCTTCCAGAAGCCCCGAATGGACGCTTCCGTCACGCGGCTTTCGCTGCTTTCAGCGCTATCGCCGCCCATCTCGATCACCGAGCGGCTGTCGCTCGCGCCGTCGATCCCGCGCTGCACGAAGCCGCCGACGCAGCCGTCTTCCATCGACACGTAGCCGGCCGGCCCCACGAGATTGGCTTGTCGCAGACGCATCTCGCGCAATTCAGGGGTATCGTCTTCAAAGCCGAGGTAGGTCCAGTTCAGTTCGGTCTGCTGCGTGCCACGCGGCAGAATCTGGCGAACCGCGATCGCATTCTGGATCTGCTGAAGCACGAAGCCGGGAAACACCGAGAGAATCTGCAGCGTGACGCCGTCGCCGAATTCGTCGGTGCCGGCCAGCACCGATGAGTCCTCGAGACGGTGTTCGCTTTCGGAGCGGATCTTCTGCTCCGCGTAGTCGCTGGCCGCCTTCGCTTGCGCTGCCGCCTCCGCGGCATGGTCGACGGCCGAGTAGCTAACGTGATGGCCGCCGCTCGGGTCGACGATGATGCCGCCACGCTGTGACAACCGGTTCAGCTGGAATGTCGTGAAGAACAGATGCAGGATGCTCGCATGATAGGAATCCTTAACGTTCTCGAAGTAAAGCTTCCAGTTGTTCGGCAGCATCTGCGTGAAGCGGCCGAGCACGACCGGCGTGCGGTTCTCAAGCACGCGTGCAATGCGCTCCACGATTTCTTCGCCGAGATATTCATCGAGAGGCGGAACGTCGTCGGAGAAACTGCCGAATACGAGACCGTGCAGCGTCGCGACTCGCAGCTTGCGCAGGCCATGGTCGCCTTCGCAGAAATCCGGCTTCATGCCGCCCTTGCCGCCGATGCCGTCCTTGAACGCGACGCCGAGCAGATCGCCTTGCAGGTTGTAGGTCCACGCGTGATACACGCAGCTGAAATCCTTGGCGTTGCCCTGGTCTTCGAGGCAGACCATCGCGCCGCGATGCGCACAGCGGTTTTCGAATGCGTAGAGTTCGCCATCTGTGTCGCGCGTGACCACCACCGGCGCATCGCCGATGAAGCTGCTGCGGAAATCGCCCGGATTCGGCAGTTCGGCTTCGAGACAGAGGTAGCTCCAGTTCGGGCCGCGGAAAATCGCGTCCTGCTCGTCGGCGTAGACGTCTTCGTCCTGAAACAGCGTGTAGGGCACGCGCGTGAGGCCTTCGGACGGCCAGGTGATGCTGGCGCGCCGCGCCGGCTTAATGGGGATGATGTTCAAGTTGCTCGCTCCATGTATTTCAGAGGCCGTTAAACGTTGCCTGCCTTGACCGGACACAGTCGTTCGGGCGTCGGCGAAAGTTGACACGGCCGGCCGGATATGTTCGAATACCGTACATTGTTCGATATTTAGATTAAATATGACATCCGTCAAAGAACCTGTCAACGGGCAGGAGGGCGCGTCGTCGCTCGACGAAGACGCCGAGTCGAGCGGCAAAACGCGCGCGAAGGAAGGCATGGCGGGTCTCGCCAAGGG
Organism: Paraburkholderia sp.; assembly: GCF_049581445.1. Taxonomy (GTDB): domain Bacteria; phylum Pseudomonadota; class Gammaproteobacteria; order Burkholderiales; family Burkholderiaceae; genus Paraburkholderia. Next base: position 2,229 of record NZ_JBAURZ010000057.1, read on the forward strand.
GCTTGCGATCATCGAGGCGTTCGGAGCGTCGACCACGCGCATGACCGTGTCGGATGCCGCGCATCTGGCCGATCTGAGCCGGCCCGCAGCGCGCCGGTGCCTGCTTACGCTCGTAGATCTCGGCTATCTGGCTCACGACGGCAAATTTTTTACGCCGCTGCCACGCATGTTGAGGCTGGGTAGTGCGTACCTGAGCACGTCATCGTTGACGCAAATTGCACAGCCGCTGCTGGCGAACGCGCGCGAAGAGTTACAGGAATCGGTATCGCTCGCGGTCATGGACGAGGGCTACTCCGTGTTCATCGCGCGCGCCGAAGCGGTCAGGATCGTGTCGACGGGGGTCAAGCTGGGAGGCAGATTGCCGGCGTATTGCTCGGCGACCGGACGCGTACTGCTGTCCGGTTTGACGGAAGAGGAGGCTCGCCGGCATCTCGACAGAGTGTCCATGAAGCGGTTGACCGATCGCACGCTTGTAAACAACACTGCAGTCTTGCAGGCCGTCAGGCTCGCAGCGGAAAACGGCTACGCCATCAGCGACCAGGAGCTCGAGATCGGTATGTCCGCGATGGCCGTGCCGGTCAGAAATCGCAGCGGCGAGATCGAGGCCGCGCTCAGCGTCAGTGTGTTTTCCGGGCGCGTGAGTGTGGAGACTTTGGAGGAAAGGTTTCTTCCTGTTTTAAAGGCCGTTGCAGCGCGCCTGCAGCGCGCGCTTTGAGGCGGAACGGGAAAGTGACGGGCCGTGATGACGGCGCCGCCCTTGCCCGCAGCTAGAATTCCTTGTGCGCATCATCCATCGGCGAAGCCCGGCAGCCGTGCGTCGGACCAGACCATGCTGTTATCGCTGGTCCGCATTGGGGCTGATGGCTGCCGGACTGGACGTGACGTTGAATTAGCGCACCTGCGTGCGCTCCCTGCCGATTAGAAGACGGTGTGCACCCCGACGCGGAACACCGACTGACTGTTGCTGCTCGAAGAACCGTTAGGGTCCGTAATGCCGCTGATCAGCGCCTGAGCGCCCGCATTGGCGCGCTGATAGATCGACGAGGCATACACCGTGGTGCGTTTCGACAAGTTGTAGAACAGCGTCGCGCCGATCTGATTGGCGTGGTTGTTGTCCAGAAACGTGTCGCCCTTCATGTACATGTACTCGCCGCTCAGCATCCACGCCTGGGCAAACTGCCACCGCACGCCAGCCGAAACCTCCGCGACGGCGCCGCCATTCGACGTATTGCGCACCGTCGTGATCAAGCCGTGCAGCGTCACCGTGTCGAACCTGTAGACGCCGCCCACGCCCCAGTTGCGCACGCTGACCTGCGGCTGGCCCGCGACGATGTACTTGACGTCGGTGTACGCCGCGCCGAGGCCGAGGTCGCCTGCCGCGTAGTTCACGCCGAAACTGGATGAATTGCCTGCACCGACCGAACCCGCCACCCCGCCGAGCCCGTACATGGCGCCAAACGAAAGCCCGCTGAACTTGGGACTGAGGTATTTGACCGTGTTGGCAATCGGCGTGCCTTCGCTGCGATCCCAGTCCAGTTCGCCGGTCGGATTGTTGGGAATGCCGAGGTGCTGAAACGGGCCAGCGGGAAAGCCGAAGAAAAAGCCGCCATCGTCGGCCGTATCGATGTTCGATGCCCAGAGCGACGTCGCCATGAAGTCATACTGGCTGCCCATCGTAAGCGTCCCGAAGCGGTCATCCGCGAGACCGATGTATGACGTCTTCGAGAACAGTTGCTGACCCGGAGTGATCGCGCCCGTATTGACGGAGAACTGATTCGTGAGCTGGAAAATCGCCCGCAATCCGCCGCCCAGGTCCTCGTTGCCTTTGATCCCCCAAAGGTTTGGCGTAAACACACCGTCGTTCGCCTTGACGAGGCCATGTCCGTGCTCGTTGCTGATATAGCTCACCCCGTTATCCATCAGACCAAACAACGTGATGCTGCTTTGCGCATGCACCGCTGTGGAACCTGCAAAGGTCAGAACAGCCAGAATCTTTAAAACTCCCGCTCGCATCTTGCCTATCTCCTCACGTTTTTTATCAATGCATCTTTCTGTCCGCACCCTTAGCAAGGCCAGACGACTCTTCCACACCTCAGCCATACGCGCGCAGACCGGTTGCTTTGCCGCCTCGCCCGTCGCGGGTTCTCCGACGAGCTCGTGGAACCGACGTCCCTCACTGTAAAGACGGCGCCTTTTAATCGTTCCTTTATATGGAACGCTGTTCCTTAAAGTGGTGCGGATCGTATTTGGCAATCTCCGCAAATCGATGTCAAGAAGAATTCAGCCAGGGTATGCACTGATATTGACTGCTAACTAGGCAGGATTCCTTAGCGTTTCAAGCGCGCATGCAAGATCGACGGCCCGTTTGCGGCGGATTGCCGTAAAAGCGTCACGGCGTATCAGCCTGGTTATCATTACGGGCCTGGCGCGGCCAAAGTCCGTCACTTTCGGTGACGAATGCCGCTCGACAGAATAAGCGACTGAAGGCATAATGTTCCTTTATACGGAACGTTGTTCCATTTTAAACTTTCTGAGGTAGAGTCTATGGCAACGAATACACGTGCTGTACCGGACGCGGGGGAGGAGGCGGAACAGAATTCAACGGAGGGGCGACTATCGTCGGTCACGGCGGCTATCCGCGTGCTGAAGACGTTTTCGGAGGAAGAGCCGGAGATCGGCATCAGTACGCTCGCCAAGCGTCTGAAACTCGCGAAAAGCACGGCGCACCGACTCGCCACAACGTTGCTTGCCGAAGGCCTGCTGGAGCAGAACGTCGAAAACGGCCGTTACCGGCTCGGCATCGAACTGTTCGCGCTTGGGGCCTTGGTCAGAAGACGGCTTGACGTATCCGCTCAGGCGCTACCGTTTCTTCACGAGTTGCGGGAACGCACGGATGAGACGGTGCACCTGGCCATCCTCGACACGACGAGCATCATTTATCTGTTCAACCTTGAAAGCAATCAGGCAATCCGCATGCGCTCTTATATCGGTGTGCGCAAACCCGCATTCTGCACCTGCGAAGGCCGCGTTCTGCTCGCGCATAGCGCTCCTGACGTGGTAGGTCGCGTGATCAAGGAAGGTCTGGTGGCTCGCACGCTGAAGACCGACACGAGTTCGGCGGCGCTGCTCAAGATGCTCGAGCAGGTCCGTATTGAAGGTTTTTCGGTTGACGATGAAGAATCGGAAACCGGTATGCGCAGTATCGCAGCGCCTGTGCGCGACATGAGCGGCCAGGTCGTTGCCGCCATCAGCATGGGAGGCCCGACACAACGTCTAACGAAGAAGTCGTTGCGCGGTTTTACGCCGCTTGTGCTGAACGCGGCCGAAGGGATCTCCACTCGTCTGGGGTACCGGCGCCCATGAGTGTGATTGTGTAAGCCCGTAGGAGAATAGTGATTCCATGCCTGAACTGACTCATCGCATTACCGTGGAAGGAACAGACGTTTCTTTTCTGTGCCAGCCAGATGACACCATTCTCCGAGCTGCGCTACGCGCGGGCATACCGTTTCCCTATGAATGCAATGTCGGAGCCTGCGGCAATTGCAAGTTCCAGCTTCTTGACGGCCAGGTCGAGCAAGCCTGGCCGCAAGCGCCGGGCTGGACCGACAAGGACCGTGAGCGCAGCCGCTTTCTCGGCTGTCAGGCGCGGCCTGGTTCCGATTGCGCGATCAAGGTCAGGACGTCCCCCCAATATGCCCCCATGCACCTGCCGCGCCGCGTCTCTGCCAAACTGACGCAGCGTCACGCCATCACGCACGACATCGAAGAATTCCGCTTCTCGCTCGACGCCGACATGCCGTTCGAGCCAGGACAGTATGCGCTGCTGGACCTGCCGGGCGTGCCCGGCGTGCGCGCTTACTCGATGAGCAATATCGCAGACTCGTCGCGCTCGCTGCACTTCCAGATTCGCCGCGTACCCGGCGGCATAGGAACCGGCGTGCTGTTCGACCAGCTGCGCGAAAACACGCGGATCGACATCGACGGCCCCTATGGCCGGGCTTATCTGCGCCGCGACGCACCACGCGACATCCTGTGCATTGCGGGCGGATCGGGCCTTGCGCCGATGATCTCCATCGCTCGCGGCGTCGCATCGGACCCGAATCTTGCCGGCCTCAAGCTTCATTTCCTCTACGGTGGCAGAACGCCGCAGGACGTCTGCGGCCAGGATATGCTCGAAACGTTGTCCGGTTTTGGCGAGCGCATACGCTTCCATGCGGCCGTTTCGAACCCGCCAGCGGATGCCCCGAATGCATGGACCGGTCATAGCGGTTTCGTGCACGATCTGGCCGACGCCCTCTTCGGCGAGAAGTTGAACGACATGGAAATCTACTTCGCCGGGCCACCGGCAATGGGCACAGCAGTACAGCAGATGCTGATTGCCCGTCAGGTTCCGTTCGAGCGCGTTCACTTCGATCAGTTTTATTAAACCTCTGCCCGGCGGTGTTGCGCCGCAGTGCTACGGCGCACGCTTAGCAGATCTAAGGAGTGCACCTTGTCAAAGCTTAAACTCGCCTTCGGTTGCTGGAACTACGACCGCACGCGCGCATTGATGGACGGCACCGTCCAGCCGGACGGCATCGACCTGAACTACCTGAACATGCCGGTCGAAGAAACCTTCTTCCGCATGCTGCGCAATCGCGAATTCGATGCGGCGGAAATGTCGCTGTCGTCCTATACGATTTCGTGCTTCAAGGAACCGCGCCCCTTCATCGCGATTCCGGTCTTCCCGTCGCGCTTTTTCCGGCACTCGTGCATCTACGTGAATGCCGACTCGGGAATCCGGACCCCGCACGATCTGATCGGCAAGCGGATCGGCAACCCCGAGTATCAGATGACCGCGCCGGTATGGATTCGCGGCATCCTGTCCGATCACTATGGCGTACCGGTAGACAGCGTCACGTACTACACCGGCGGCGAAGAAGAGCCTAACCGCTCGGAAAAGCTGAAGCTCGATCTGCCCGGCAATATCCGCGTGCAACAGATTGGTCCGGACAAGACGCTTTCGCAGATGCTGCACGACGGCGAAATCGACGCGCTTTACACCGCCCGCATGCCGTCCTCGTACCTGAAGGGTGACGGCAAAGTGAAGCGCCTGTTCGAGGATTACGTCGACGTCGAACGTGCCTACTTCCGCGACACCGGCATTTTCCCGATCATGCATACGGTGGTGGTGCGCAGGGAGATCTACGAGGCGAATCGCTGGGTCGCGCAATCGCTCTACAAGGCGCTCGCGGACTCGCAACGCAGGACCTACGAGGACCTCAACGAAACGGCGGCACTCAAGGCCATGCTGCCCTGGCTCAATGCGCACGTCGAAGAGGTCCGCAAGGAAATGGGCGCGGATTTCTGGCCGTATGGCTTGCAGAAGAACCGCGACACGCTCGCTGTGTTCCTGCGCTATTCCTATGAGCAAGGTCTCTCGAAGCGCCTGCTCTCGCCGGAAGAGCTGTTCGCTCCCGAGACGTTCGAGTCGTTCAAGATCTGAAGTACGTGTAGTGGTTTCCGCGAGGTGATGGCGGAAACCCTATCGAAGGGCGACTAATCTTGGTCGCCCCTTTGCCGGTTCTGCGCAGCCGGTTCCACGAACCTGGTGCTGCGGAGCCGGGCTAGCGCAGCCGGGCTAGCGGAGCCGAGCTATTACGCCGCCCTTGCGCGAGCGCGCTTGACTCCCACCATTCTGTCCGGCGGCGATCCCTGCCGCCGGCTAACTTCCCTTTTTCAAGCCGTTCCGCGCAGGCAGGCTGACGCTACGCGCGAGGCGCTCGCCAGCGCCGCCACGCTTAAAGAGCCGTGGATGTCCCCGCATGCGCGGATGCTAAGTGCCAGGTGTCAACTGCGAGAGACATCTCAGTGGATCATATCGGTTGCAGCAGCGTCGCTGGAGGACGTGGCGCCCAGACCTTCATAAGGATCGCGCCGCTCCGGATAGACATACGGTCCAAGCCGGCAGATGCTCAAGATCGAGATACCAATCAAGCCGACAAAGCTCCACAGCGCAAGATGGTATGAATGCATCAGGTCGTAGCACAGGCCGGTCAGGAAGATCAGCGTTCCGGCACCCCAACCCCAGCACGCCCAGATACCGCCGCACACGCGGCCGAACAGGCGCAGATCGAAATAGCGGCTGACGATGAAGGTGATGATGTCCGCCTCGGCGCCAATACTGACCCCGGTCAGCGCGGCCGCGACGATCGCCGGCGTACCCACGCCGCCGCCCGCGAGAATCAGCACGCCGATCATCGTGACGGCAAACGACAAGGCCGCCACGTACGGCGCATGCATGCGGTCCATCAGATAGCCGGCGAGTAAACGACCCACCGCGGAAGACAACCCCGCCACCGACAGCATGCTGGTGGCCACCCGGATCGTCGTGCCGCGATCCATCATCATGGGAACCAGTTGCGACAGGAGTGCCAGCATCACGCCCGACATGCAGAAAATAGCAATGCCGAGCTGACGAAAGGAGCGACTGGTTTTCGTGATCTGCCAAAGCGACGGAAGGTCGGCCTTCGAAACACTCTTGCGCTGCACGTCCTCCGCGCTCTTCGGCATCTTGACGAGAAAATACAGCGCCGGCAGCGAAAATACGGCGACCGCGATCGCCACGCCCAGATAACCCGTGCGCCAACCGTAATTGCGCAGCAGGTAGCCTGCATATTGCGGCATCAGCGCGCCACCCACGGCAGTGCCGCCAACCGTCAGTCCGAGGGCCAGACCGCGATGGCGATCGAAGCGCGCGCACACCACTTTTGCATACGGCAAGGCATTGCTGCCCGGCGCAAAGAAGCCGACCAGCGCGAAAACCATGCAAAACAGGAAGACCGATGGCGGCATCACGCTCACGAGTGCAATCGAAAGCGCAAACATGGTGAGGAAAAATAGCGTGGGCTTGCGTACGCCCCAGCGGTCGATCAGCGACCCGAGCACGATCGTGCCTGGCCCCATGGCGAATTCGAAGATGGTCAAGCCGAGCGAGACCTGCGACCGTCCCCAGTGATTCTGCGCGGCGATTGCCCGGATGAACGTTCCGAACATGAAGGCCGCAATGACACCTGCACCGACCGACAGGCAGATTGCGCCGCCCACGACCGTCCACCAACGATTCAATTCATTTCTAGCCATGTCTCACTCCATCACTATTCTTTAGCGCCCAACGCGTCCAGCATATCGTCGAGATAGCCGTTGTCGTTCACCAGTACTATCATCGAGCAAAGGGGCCGCAACGCATTCGAGGTACTTGAATCGTTCGACGCGCTCACCGCGGAGCGACGAATCAATCCGGAGATCGTTATCGAATGGCTGGGATATTCATGCGCTGCCAGAATACCCAACGCCGGATCATCAGCCTCGTCTCCCACTATGAGAACGAGGTCCGGCGTGCCCAGCCAGTCTCGCAGACGCCTTCGCTGAACCGGGCTCATGCAGCCCGCTGCATCCGTGCGCCGGTCGAACGCATTCTCGCCCATCAAGGCTCGAAAATCCGCAGGCCCGGAAAACACGACGTGAGGCCGCGCACCGCGCGCCCGCGACATCGCAACGTCCACGTCGCTGTCGTTGAGGGAAATCACGCGAACCGAGCGAGGCAAGGCATTGGCGGCAGGAACGCGAAAGCGCGCTTCCGGCCACACCGCCGTTCGGGACGATTGCTGCGCGGGTTCCGGCCGGATTGCCGTTGAGGTTGCTGCCATCAACCGGTGCTCCCATTGCTTGCATTCTGCCGCGCCAATGAGGCAACGCATCGGCCATCAAACAAGGACGATGCGAAGCGAAAAGCCAGCGGCAATGAACCAGAAGGCGCAACCGTTAACGACTGAGTGTGCGTAGGTAAGCGTGCTAAAAGGCGAAACCGCTCGGAAACCATCATATCGACTCGTGTAAGTTGCGGTGCGTAACAGTTACCACCCTGCAAACAGGCGGTAACTGCACGGATTGCGTTAGACGCTTGTGTGGGGCTTGCCCGGCTCGGCGCGCAACGCCTCCCTGGCGCCTTCCTTGAAGGGCACGTCCTGACGCAGCACCGTCGCCACCGAACGGATGGCCTGCGACGCCGCATCGCGTCCAGGCGGCAGTTGCCCTTTCTCCGCGAGGGCGCGTGCGGCTTTCATCAGCCGGTTACGCACCATGATGATGCCGTTGTCCGTTGAGACCAGGTTTTCGCGCGTGCGGTCCTGGATCGCACCCATGCTTTCCTGCAGCGACGCGTCCTGCATGCCGATGCCTTCGACCCCGCTGTACGTGATGCCGGCCTTCTGCGCCGCGCGATCCATCAGGTAGTCGTTTTGCTTGTTCTGCAACGGACGATAGGTGCCCGGCACGTATTTGACGTGGATGCCGTGACCGTCCTTCATGGCCTGCACTTCGGCGTCGGTCAGTTCGCGCGTCGGGTGATAGTCGAAACTCCAGGACCAGCAATGCTCGTCGTCGATTGGCACCCAGAAATGCCCGTGCACCGGATGGTCTCCGCGCGGCGGCACCAGCGTAAAGCACGGCATCACCCACGGCGTAATGCGCCAGTAGTATTGCTCGTTCTCCGCATTGCGGCGTGCGCCGATAAAGAGGCCGCCTTCCGAGTCGACCACTTCGAACACAGGACTCAGGTCGCTCAGGTTGTACTGATTGCCTTTGGCCCCCTTGAAAAGCGGGTCGGAATGCAGGCTCGCGCTATGCAGGAAAGATACGTGGCTTGAATCCACGCCCCCTTCCAGGGCCTGCAACCAGTTGTTTTCCTGCAAGCGCTTGGTAATGAAGTTGCGCTTCGGCGGCAACGTGGCGAATTCGAATTCGGGCAGCGGCGGCTGATCCTCAGGCGGACCCATGTACACCCAGACGATGCCGCCGCGCTCGACCAGCGGATACGACTTGAGCTTGATGCGATTGCAAAAGCCGCTCTCGCTCGGCTCCGAAGGCACTTCCGTGCATTGACCGCTGACATCGTATTTCCAGCCGTGATACGGGCAGCGAATGCCGCCTTCCTCATTGCGGCCGAACCAGAGGGACACGCCCCGGTGTGCACAGAATTCGTCGATCAGTCCAAGACGGCCTTCGGAATCGCGAAATGCCAGCATCCGCTCCGACAGCAACTGGACACGAACCGGAGCCCCGCCGGCCTCGACCAGTTCCTCGGACAACAACGCCGGCAACCAGTAGCGCCGAAACAGTTCACCCATCGGAGTACCCGGACCGGTTTGCGTCAACAGATCGTTTTGCTCTTTCCTCAACATGTCTTTGCCCTTGCGTTTTCAAATTCTTTTCCGGCTGCGCTGCCGGAGTCACATTGCACATGTTCCATATAACGGAACGCTGTTCTTTTAAACAGAACGACGTTATCATCCACTCGAATCCTTTGTCAAACGGAGATTTCCGATGTCGCAGTCATGTACCCGCATGGGCCTTTGTAAGGTTTCCGATGTCAGCGCCGGCCAGGCCATCAAGATTGAAAAGCATGGCCTGACGCTCGCCGTATTCAACGTCGCCGGTGACTATCTGGTCACGGACGACACGTGCACACACGGTCCTGGTTCATTGTCGGAAGGTTGTATCGATGGGGACGTCGTCGAATGCGATTTCCACAACGGTGCATTCAACGTCCGCACCGGCGCGGTTGTCGCAGCGCCTTGCATGATTCCGCTGAAGACGTACAAGGCGTACGTTGAAAACGGCGAGGTAGGAATCGAACTGGCCGACGATCTGTAAAGAGTCGCGCCGACTTGAGTTTGAGTGCCCTAATCAAATAGCTCGTGGAGTCCGCTTAAATGAGTCGCCCTAAAGTAGCCATCGCGCTTGGCGATCCCGCTGGGATCGGACCTGAAATCGCGTTGAAAGCCGCCGTTGATCCGCGCGTCCTGGAAGTCTGTGAGCCGATCCTCATCGGCGATGCACAGGCACTCGCCTATCACGCGGCAGCCAGCCGGATTCACGCCCGCATTCATCCGGTCCGGGCGGCGAGCGAGCCCGCCATTACCGGTCCCGAAGACGTCACGCTTCTGGCGCTCGATCACTTCTCCGCTGAGCCGCTGCGCGTCGGCGAAATTGCAGCCGCGCATGGCCGCTCGGCCGTCGAGTCTGCCCGGATCGCCATCGAAGCGGCCATGGCCGGCGAGGTGCGCGCAGTGGTTGCGTGCCCGCAAACGGAGTTCTCCATCAAGGAAGCGGGCATCGCCTTCGACGGCTATCCGTCCTTCGTCGCGCGTTGCACCGGCATCCCCGTTGACGACGCTTACCTGATGCTGTGCTTCGATTCGACACGCATCGTGCATACGACACTTCACGTGAGCCTCAGGCGCGCGCTGGAGTTGATTACGGAAGAACGCGTGTTGAGTGCGGTCACCGCGGCGCACACCGTGCTTGCCCGCAATGGTGGACGCGCGCGCATCGCCGTTGCGGGTCTTAACCCGCACGCCAGCGAGCACGGCATGTTCGGTGACGACGAGGCACGTATCATCGAACCCGCGTTGAAAACGGCGCGCGAGCAGGGCATCGACGTCGACGGCCCGTTTGGCGCCGATACGATGTTCAAGAAGTCCGGCTACGACGCGTTCATCGTGATGTACCACGATCAAGGGCACATCGCCGCCAAGCTGCTCGCTACCAACCGGACGGCAGGCATGACGATCGGCACGCCGGTGCTGTTTTCGTCCGTGGCGCACGGTAGCGCGCTCGATATTGCCGGTCAGAACCAGGCGAGCCCGGAAGCCGTGGTCGCAGCGGTACACCGTCTCATCCAGGCGTCACCGCGGCAAGCCTGACTGCCGAGCAGCATCACGCCAATCTGAGCATCACGAGGGCGCGCTCAAGACGCCCTTCATAAAACCAACGACGTCAGCCACAGGGTGCTGAACGGGGAGACAAAAGTGAGCCGTCTGAGCTTGAATGCGAAACTGTGGTCGGTGCTGGCCGTCATGTGGATCGGGCTGCTGCTACTGGGCGGCTCCACAGCATGGGAATCGCGTGGAGCGATGCTCGACGACCGGAAAGCCGCCATCCAGAACATCGTCGAGGCAGCCGCCGGCGTGGTGGGGGGCCTCGCCGCCGAAGCGGACGCGCATACCATCAGCGAGCAGGCCGCCAAACAAGCCGCGTTGGCACGCCTGCAGGCGATGCGCTACGGCAAGGACGGCTTCGTGATGGTCACGGACTCGCGACCCACGGTGCTCATGCATCCCACCCTGCCCGATCTGCGCAACAAGGATGTCAGCGCGTTCAAGGGACCGAATGGCACACTGGTATTCGTCGACATGGTGCGCACCGCGCAAGCGAATGGGCAAGGCTACCTCGAATATCTGGGCCGCATCCCGCAGAACGGCGGTTATCTCACCGCCACCAAACTCACCTTCGTCAAGCAATTCAAGCCGTGGGGCTGGTACATCGAATCCGGCCTTTATCTGAACGACATCGACGAGCAGTTTCACCGACTGCTACTCGAGCATCTGTTGCTCGTGCTGGTGATCGGCGCGGCAGTCTCCGTGGCGATGCTGACAATCAACCGCAACGTTCGGCGCAGTCTCGGCGGCGAGCCCGCGTATGCCGCCGAGATCGCGAACCGGATCGCTGAAAACGATCTGACCGCGCAGGTCGACACCTCACCGCGCGACCAGTCCAGCTTGCTGTTTTCGATCCATCGCATGCAGGCTCAGCTTGCGCGAAAGATCGCCTCCATCAGAACTTCCACGCACGCCATCGTCATCTCCGTCCAGCAGATTGCGTCCGGCAACGAGGACCTGTCGCAGCGCACGGAGGAACAAGCCGCATCGCTCGAGGAAACCGCCTCGACCATGGAGGAGTTGACCGGCACGGTCCAACAGAATGCGGACAACGCGAGGCAAGCGGACTCGCTCGCGAGCGAGGCGTCGACCATCGCTCAGTCCGGTGGCGAGGCGGTCGGCCGGATTGTCGAAACGATGCGCGACATCTCCGAGAGCTCCGTGAAAGTGGGCGAAGTGATCAATGTGATTGAAGGCATCGCGTTTCAGACCAATATTCTCGCGCTGAATGCGGCCGTCGAGGCGGCGCGAGCGGGCGCGCAAGGGCGCGGCTTCGCCGTGGTGGCCGCCGAAGTCCGCACGCTCGCGCAACGCAGCGCAATTGCATCCAAAGAGATCCGCGAACTGGTCGAAAATTCGATCAACCGTGTCAATGCCGGCTCCAGGCTCGTCGAAGATGCGGGTCACTCCATTCGTCATCTGGTGCAAGCTGTGCGACGGGTCGCGGCAATTATCGGCGAGATCTCCGCGGCGTCAGCTGAGCAAACCGCGGGCATCGAGCAGATCAACCGCGCGATCAGTCAGATGGATTACATGACCCAGCAAAACGCCGCGCTGGTCGAAGAAGTCGCCGCGGCCGCGCAGTCGGTGGTTCAACAGGCACATGCGCTGCGGGACGCCGTGTATGTCTTCGAAATCGGCGAAACGGATTCGTCGTCTGCTCACCTGAGCGCCGAACCGCAAGCGCTTTTTTAGCCCGGTTGGAGGCTTAACAAGGCCGCGCAAACCCATCCTCAGTAGCGAGGCGCGTGCGCACGCGCCTGCAAGTCGACGGGCGCCGCCAACGCGTCGATCGATCTCGAAGCGGCCGCCGACCACGGCATCGAAGTGGTTCACACGGGTTACAGTTCCACGCCGACAATCGAATTCACCTGGGCGCTGCTGTTGGCGATGGCCCGCAACATCCCGCTCGAAAATCAGTCGCAGCGCCAGGGTGGCTGGCAGGTCTCGCTAGGCGAGGAGCTCGCCGGCTAGACGCTTGGCTTGCTCGGTCTTGTCCGGGTCGGCTCGGCTCGGCTCGGCTCGGCGGTCGGCATCATTGGCCGTGCGTTCAGGATGAACGTGATTGCGCGGAGCCAGAACCTCACGGAAGAACGCGCGCAAGAAAAAGGCGCGCAACGGGTCGGCAGGGATGAACTGTTTTCGAACGCGGACTTTTTGTCCATTCACTTGCGTCTGAGTCCGCGCACCCAACATCTGGTCGGCGCGGCCGAATTCGCGCAGATGAAGCCCGCCAGCCGGCTGATCAATACCTCGCGAGGTCCGATCGTCGGGGAAGCCGCGCTGCTCCAAGCACTCACGAGCGGACAGATCGCCGGGGCAGCGGTAAATGTCTAAATAAGTGGCCACCAAGGCCATCTGGACGGAGACACGAGTTGGACGAGCACACCGTTCCCGCAGCGGTCGGAGCGTTTTCATATCTTGTTCACGCAGTTGGGTGTGGTCGCGGGCATTCCGTGGACCGGCGGCGCAATCGGCGAAATCGCGGTCGGCGATCTGCCGAAGAAGATGGTCGACCGCCAGCTCGCATCGCTAATCGACGCCAAGCGGCTGCTGATTGCGGGTTACGCGGCGGGCGCAGCGGTGTGCGCGATCGCATTGCCGATTTAGATATCTGTCGCCCTCGGAGGCACCGATGCGGCAATGCGTATGCCGTCTCGATGATCACGGTGCTGTTCGATTCCTCCTCGCGACTTTACCTGCTGGGCGGGCAGGTTTGATAGCTTCGCCCGAGGCCGGCGAGCGTCTGCGCTGCGAAGACCGATCTGTCGCAGCGGTGGCGTGCTCCTTACTATTCGCTCGCCTGAGGCGGCCCTGTCTCGCCGGTGAGCCGACAAGCTTGCGATCCGTTCGCCTAAGCCCACGCCCACCCTTCACCACTGTGCAATTCGATTGGTGTGGCACAGGTCGGGCAAGGTGTCGCGTCAAGAACCTCGAAATGAGCAACACCTTCGTCGAGGGTTACGCATTGCAGGCGGAACGTGTAGAGGAACTCGATTGGCTTCCGGAAAATTAACCAAATAACTTCCGTTTTTGGCAAATTCTGCGGTCAAAACTGAGGTCTTCCGGTAGGTCTGTTACCCAAATAACTTCCGAGATTGACAGCTTTCAACCATAAATCTTCCGTCGTCGTAGACCGCGCTCAGCGCAGTAGAGGCCACTGCCCGTGGGCGTCCCTAGACGGCGCGGTTCAAGAATGCTCAAGTCGAGGCGTTTGAAGATCGGTCTTATGCGAAGCTTTCCGCGATCTATTTAAAGCAGAGCCGGCGACGAGTCCTGCGCTGTGGCCAGTGGTCGAATCATCACAAAGAGCGTTTCCGATGACTGTGCCGCAAGGTGTAGCCGCCTTAGAGATGAGGACTTCACGTGCTGTGCCCAAAACAATAGCGCGCCGCAACTGCCTGCTCGCAAAATCTGCTCGGCGGACCATAGCGAATCAGCGGTGCTTTGTGTTTTCACAAGCATCACCTGGTCCAACGAGAGCCCAAGGGGGTCAGGATTCCATGCAAATCAACAAAGACACTATCGGCCTGCCTCTGCTAACGGAATCGCATGCGGCCGTGCTGCGCTGCTATCTAGCTGTCAGTGACCTCGCGGCCTATGCATTGCATCAGGACTGGTTGAGTACCGAACACCTAGTGGA